>DNMQ01000125.1 GCA_003488145.1 Pseudomonas sp. | reverse complement strand
ATGATGCGCCAGGCCGGCCGCTATCTGCCCGAGTACCGGGCCAGCCGCGCCAAGGCCGGTGACTTCATGAGCCTGTGCATGAATCCCGAACTCGCTTGCGAGGTGACGCTGCAGCCGCTGGATCGCTATCCGCTGGATGCCGCGATCCTGTTCTCCGACATCCTCACCGTGCCGGATGCCATGGGTTTGGGCCTGTACTTCGAGACCGGCGAGGGACCGCGCTTCAAGAAGGTGGTGAGCACCGTTGCGGACATCGAGGCGCTGCCGATTCCCGATCCGGAGAAGGATCTGGGCTATGTGATGGACGCAGTGCGTACCATCCGCCGCGAACTCAATGGCCGCGTGCCGCTGATCGGCTTCTCCGGCAGCCCCTGGACCCTGGCGACCTACATGGTCGAGGGCGGCTCGTCGAAGGATTTCCGCAAGTCCAAGGCGATGCTCTACGAGAACCCGCAGGCGATGCACGCGCTGCTGGACAAGCTGGCGCAGTCGGTCACCAGCTACCTCAACGGCCAGATTCTCGCCGGCGCCCAGGTGGTGCAGATCTTCGATTCCTGGGGTGGCAGCCTGTCGGCGGCGGCCTATCAGGAGTTCTCCCTGGCCTACATGCGCAAGATCGTCGACGGTCTGATTCGTGAGCATGACGGCCGCCGCGTGCCGGTCATCATGTTCACCAAGGGCGGCGGCCTCTGGCTGGAATCGATGGCCGACTCGGGCGTAGAAGCGCTGGGTCTGGATTGGACGTGCGATATCGGCGAGGCACGCCGCCGTGTCGGCGGCAAGGTGGCGCTGCAGGGCAACATGGACCCGAGCGTGCTTTATGCCAAGCCCGACGCCATCCGCGCCGAAGTGGCGCGCATCCTGGCCAGTTTCGGCCATGGCGAAGGCCACGTGTTCAACCTTGGCCACGGCATCACGCCGGAAGTCGATCCCGCTCATGCCGGCGCCTTCATCGAGTCGGTCCACGAGCTGTCGGCGCAGTACCACGGCTGATTTGCCAGCGGCTCCAGGAAAACGCCCCGCATTTGCGGGGCGTTTTGCTTTACCGGCTCAGTGCGCCGCCTGCGGCTCCGGCAGTGGGCGCAGGCGCGCGAGGTGCAGGGCCACGGCGAGGGCGATCAGCAACAGCGAGGCGATGAACAGACCTACGCCGTCCCAGCCGGCAGCGTGCCAGAAGACGCCGCCCAGCGTGCCGGCGATGCTCGAGCCCAGGTAGTAGCTGAACAGATAAAGCGACGACGCCTGGCCGCGAGCCTGTTGCGCGCGGCGGCCGATCCAGCTGCTGGCCACCGAATGGGCGCCAAAGAAACCGAAGGTGAACAGCAGCATGCCCAGCAGTACCAGCGGCAGTCGGTCGAACAGGGTCAGGGCCACGCCTGCCAGCATCAGAGCAATCACCAGCCAGAACACTCGGCGCCGGCCGAAGCGATCAGCGAGCGCGCCCACCTGTGCCGAACTGTAGATGCCCGACAGATAGAGCACCGCCAGCAGGCCGATCATGGTCTGGCTGAGGTGGAACGGCTCGGCAATCAGCCGATAGCCGATGTAGTTGTACAGCGTGACGAAGCTGCCCATCAGCAGGAACCCCTGCAGGAACAGCCACGGCAGGCCGGCATCGCGAAAATGCAGCGTGTAGCCCTGTAGCAATCCGCGTAGGCGCAACGGGCGTGGGTGGAAGTGCCGCGACTCCGGCAGGAAGCGCCAGAGCAACAGCGCCGCCAGCAGCGCCAGACCGCCCATCACTCCGAGCACGCTGTGCCACGACAGGTAGTCCACCAGCACGCCGCTCAGCAAGCGTCCGCTCATGCCGCCGATGGCATTGCCGCCGATATACAGCCCCATCGCCAGGCCGAGGTGGTGCGGGTGGATCTCTTCGCTCAAGTAGGTCATGGCCACCGCAGCCACCCCGCTGAGCGCCAAGCCGACCAGCGCGCGCATCAGCAGTACGCCTTCCCAGCTGGGTGCGAGTGCACTGCCGACGGTGAACACGGCGGCAGCGAGCAGGGAGACGACCAGCACCTGCTTGCGGCCGATGGCATCGGAGATCGGTCCGGTGATCAGCAATCCGACGGCCAGTGTCAGGGTCGAGAGCGAAAGGATCAGGCTGCTCTGCGCTGCGTTGATGCCGAACGCCTGCGACAGCATGGGCATCATCGGCTGCACGCAGTACAGCAGGGCGAAGGTGGCGAAGCCGCCAGCGAACAGGGCCAGGGCAGTGCGCGCGAAGCGCTGCGTGCCTTTCTCGGTATGGCTGATGGGCGCGCCAGGCGCAGGTATCTCTGCTGACGCGCCACTGGCGCCGTGCGTACTGCTCACGATGGAGACCTCTGTCCGATTCGCTTTTTCCGGCCAAAAGCAGCCCGTTACGCCTGTGATCCCTTTTCGATCAAGGGGCGCGACTGCTGTTGTTCGGGTTTATGGGCGAAATGATAGGAAGCTTTTTTTAAGCTATCCAATATATTATTCGACCTTATTGATATGTTTTACGAATCATTTGGAGCGCACGTGGAACTGAGACATCTACGCTATTTCGTGGCAGTGGCCGAAGAGCTGCACTTCGGTCGAGCAGCCGAACTGCTGCGCATCTCTCAGCCGCCGCTTAGCCAGCAGATCCAGGCCCTTGAACAGGAACTGGGCGTGCGCCTGTTCGATCGCACCAACCGCCGGGTGTCGCTGACCGACGCCGGGCGGCTGTTTCTCGACGAGACCCGGCGCACGCTGGCTCAGGTGGACAAGTCGGTCGATGTGGTGCGGCGTGCCGAGCAGGGTGAGATCGGCGAGTTGCAGGTCGGCTTCACCTCGTCAGCGCCCTTTACGTCGATTCTGCCGCGGGCGATTCTGGCCTTCCGCCAGGCCTTCCCGGCGGTGCACCTCGCGCTGCAGGAGATGACCAGCAAGCAGGTGATCGACGCGGTGCAGGACGAGACGCTGCAGGTCGGCATGATCCGTCCCTTTGCCTTGCCGCCGGGCCTGCAGACCGTCGAGCTGTTCAGCGAGCCACTGGTAGCGCTGATGCATACGGGGCATTCGCTTGCCGAAGCAGGGGAGGAGGGCCTGGCTCTGGCGGAGCTGGCCGACGAGCCCTTCGTGTTCTTTCCGCGCAGCTACGGCACCGGGCTCTACGATCAGTTGCTCAATCTGGCGCGACAGGCCGGGTTCAGTCCGCGGATTGCGCAGGAGGCAAACGAGGCGCTGACCATCATCGGGTTGGTTGCTGCAGGGCTGGGCGTTTCGGTGCTGCCGGCATCCTTTCGCCGTATACGCATCGATGGCGTAAGGTTCCGTACGCTGCTGGACAAGGACGCCACCACGGCCGTGTGGCTGGTCAAGCGCCGCCAGGAGCAGTCGCCGCTGGCGCAGGCCTTCATGGATCTGGTGACGCGCGAGGCGCTTTCGGGCAGTTGAAACACCCCTCAAGCGGCTCGCGCGAAGCCGGTTGCGGGCCTGGGCCGTTGCCGGCCGAGCGATCAGTTGAAGTCGTACTTTGCTTCGATCTTGCGCTTTTGCAGGGTGTAGTGGGTCAGATCGATCTGGTTCTGCGCCAATTGATCTTCCAGCGCATCCATCTCGCTGTTTTCCAGCTTGCTGACGTGCTGCTTGGTCGCGTGATAGTTGATCGTTTCCGCTGCGCTGTGCCCGCTTACCGGGTCCCACAGGATGGACAGGGGCCAGAACAGCAAGTTGACCACGCCGAACCCGTACTCCCGACCGTAGAACGAGCCACCGCCGGGTAGTAGGCCGAGTGCCGTCCCGAGGGCGGGGCTTTTCTCTTCGACCGCCAGCCCGGCGGCTTCATAGTGGCGAAGTTCGGATTTCTGATATGAATTCAGGCCGCTCGCGCAGCCGGTAGATGCGAGAATCGCACCGGCGAGAATGATAGGGGTTAGTTTCACGACAGCTCCTTGTAATTGCGAACATGCGCGCTCCTTGACGCGCGGTCGCGGAAACTATCATGAAAGATGGCGATATGACATGTCGCTGCACAGTTAATGCTGACGCGTTGGTATCTGGCTGGGGCTGTATGGCTATGTGGTAGGCGGAAAGGTCTCGGCGGCTTTAGCTTGAACTGTTCAGCGGTGCGGGCCTTTTTAGCTTGACACTGTCCACTGCCCTGCCAAAGCTACAGCGCAGCCGGCGAGGGCGCCGGTTTTCTACCATGCAAAGAGAACGATTATGAAACGGATTCTGCTAGCGTCCCTGCTCCTTACTGCTTCCGCCAGTTCCTTCGCCACCGCTCCGGGTGGTCCGGGTTGCGGCTGGGGCAATATGTTGTTCGAAGGCCAGCGCGGTTTGCCTTCCCACCTAGTGGCCTCAATCACCAATGGCACCTCCGGTAACGCCACTTTCGGCATGACCTCTGGTACCAATGGTTGCTCCACCGATGGGGCGCTGCAGTACAACGGCAAATCGATGCTGGTGCTTGGCAGCATCATGACCGAACTGTCCGAAGACATGGCCATGGGCGAAGGCGAGGCGCTGACGACCTATGCCGTCGTGCTGGGCATCAAGCCTGAGGATCGCGCACATTTCGCCAGCGTCACCCAGGCGCACTTCGACGAAATCTTCAGCTCCGCCGATGTGACCGCCGAGCAGGTCCATGCTGCTACCCTGGCGGTGCTCAAAGCGGATGCTCGTCTGGCTCAGTACGTCGAGCAGGCCTGAGTTTCACGCGCCTACCATCGTGCCCGCTCCGGCGGGCACTTTCATATCCGTTTGCCATTGGCCGAATATGCTTCGACCCCTGCTATTGCTGGCGCTATGTAGCCTAAGCGCCGTCGTGCTGGCTTCTTCACCCCCTGTTTCTGCCTTGCATCGGCTTGCCGACGAGACCTACTGGCATTCGCTTGGTCATTACGAGCGCGGCAAGCTTGGCGGCTGGCGAAGCTATGTCGATGATGACGACTTCTTCCTGGCCGAGGGCGGCGAACAAGATCCCGCTGCTGAGCTCGCGGCGACGCTTGCCGCCCTTTATGCTCCCGCGGATCAGGGTGACCGGCATGCTCAATGCGTTTATCCCGCGCGCACCCGTTGGTTACGCGAGCAGTTGAGCCTGACCGATCTGCCAGCGGTCGAGTGCTCCGAATTCACAACCTGGTACGCCGAAGTCGCGCCGCACAGCGCCGTGCTGGTCTTCCCGGCGGCCTATCTCAATAGCCCATCATCAATGTTCGGTCATACGCTGCTGCGCATCGATCAGGCCGACATCGATACTCAGGGCAGCCCGCTGCTGAGTTCCGCGCTCAATTTCGGGGCCTTTATCGAAGGGTTGGATAACAGCATCCTCTATGCCTGGAGGGGCCTGATGGGAGGCTATCCCGGATTGTTTTCGCTGTTGCCGTATCGCGAGAAGATCGGCGAATACAGCCGCCTGGAGAATCGTGATCTGTGGGAATACCGGCTGAATCTGACGCCGGATGAGACGGGGCAGATGCTTGAGCATGTCTGGGAACTCAAGCAGATACGCTTCGATTACTTCTTCTTTGACGAGAATTGCTCGTACCGCCTGCTTGAATTGCTGGAAATCGCCCGGCCCGGGCTCAGGCTGACTGCGCAGTTTCCGTTGACTGCAATACCGGCCGACACCGTGCGTGCCGTGATCGATGCAGGGCTTGTCGAGAGTATCGATTACCGCCCTTCGCGTGAGCGAGAATTGCTGGCTCGCACCGAGCCACTCGAAACCGAGGAACTGAATTGGGTTCGCCAGCTGGCCGACGATCCACAGGTGCTTGAGCAGAGCGACTATCTCGAACTGCCGGCAGATCGCCGCGCCTTGATTCAGGACGGCGCTTACCGCCTGGTTCGCTATCGCGTCACTGGAGAGGAGCGCGATGCGGCCAACGCCGCTCAAAGCTATCGTCTGTTGCAGGCAATCAATCGGAACCCGCCGCCTCGCCTGGAGGTCGAGCGACCGGTTCTGCCTGAATATGGCCATGAGTCACGCACGCTGCAGTTCGGCCTCGGCAGCCGCGGCGACCAAACCTTCGCTGAGTATGGGCTGCGCATGGCCTATCACGACCTGCTAGACAACCTTGAAGGCTTTCCGATGGGCGCGCAGATTGAAATCGCCCAGCTGCGGATTCGCCAGTACGAAGGCAACCGTTGGAAGCTACAACGGCTGGACCTGGCCGGAATTCGCTCGTTGACGCCGGTTACGCCGCTGCTGAGACCCTGGTCCTGGCAGCTCGCCGCGGGGCTGGAACGCGTGCCGGAGGGCGATCAGGATCGTCTGGTGGCGCATTTCAACGGCGGCGGTGGCTTCGCGTGGCAGCTTGGAGACGGTCTGCTTGGCTTTGCTTTGGCTACGGCCCGGCTTGAGCACAACCCCGATTTTGGCGCGGCCATCAGTCCGGCCGCGGGTTTCGATAGCGGCCTGCTCTGGCGAAATGGAGCGGGAAATCTGCTCCTTGAAGCGCGCGGCGACTATTTCCACAATGGCGAAGCGCGCCGACGCATCAGCTTCGCTCAGCAGTTCGAACTGCATGACGATATCGGCCTGCGTCTGGGCCTGGAGCGTAGCTTCACTCATCGCGCCGACGGGCAAACCGAAGTCCAGTTACAACTGCGCTGGTACTACTACTGACGAGCCCTGCGCGCTTGCAGAGCGGGCTATCGGATCAGGGCTGTTTGTAATGGGCAGGGGTTTCGCCTTTCTCCTGCTTGCGCACACGGGTAACGCGGATGTCGGTGATGCCCATCACTTCGGCTTGCTCGAGCAGCTGTGCCTCGTCGGCACCCGCTTTTGGCATCACCAGGCTGTTCTCGGCGTCGCCATTGTGTAGCTCGATGAGATGGCGGGCCGCTTCGCCCTGAGACAGGCTGTCCGCATCGACGTCATAGGTCTCGGCGCGCGGATCGTTCTGGTAGATGTAGTTGATTTCAAAGGTATGCGAAGGCTTGTCGAACATAAGGCGCTCCTGTTGAGTCACTGATGTTCAGTGGACTCGACGGCTCCGACAATCGTTCCAGTACACGCGCTGCATGCACGTTTCAGACGGAACCTCCTCCTTGCGGTGGCTTACTTCACGCCCTGCTGCCCCAACCATGCCATCAGCTGCGGCAGGGGCATGGCGCCGCTCTGCCTGGCGACTTCACGGCCGTTGCGGAACAGGATCAGGCTGGGAATCGAGCGGATGCCAAGTTGCGTCGACAGCTGTGCATTGGCCTCGCTGTCGAGCTTGGCCAGGCGGCAGCGGCCCTGGAGCTGACTGGCAGCCTGCGCAAACGTCGGGGCGAAACTGCGGCAGGGCCCGCACCAGCTGGCCCAGACATCTATCAGTAGCGGCAGGTCGCCCTTGATGTGGTTGGCGAACTGGCTCTGTTGCAGGTCGAACGGAGCGTTTGGCAACGCCTCGCCCTTGCAGCGACCGCAGCGCGGGGCGTCGCGCAGCCGTTCGGCGGGGATGCGGTTGAGGCTGGCGCAATGCGCGCAGGGGACGATCAATGATTCGGACATGACGAGGCTCCACAAGCGGTGTGCCGATAATGTGGAGCCTCGCCGCGGGATATCAAGCCGCGGCGTGCTGCTTTGCGACCTTAACCCTTCGCCGCGCTTAGCGCCTGGGCCAGATCGGCGAGGATATCGTCGATGTGCTCGATGCCGATGGACAGCCGGATCAGGTCCTGGGATACGCCGGCTCTGGCCAGTTCCTCGGCATTGAGCTGACGGTGCGTGGTACTGGCCGGGTGGCAGGCCAGCGACTTGGCGTCGCCGATATTGACCAGGCGCACCACCAGCGCAAGCGCATCGATGAAACGCGCGCCGGCTTCCATGCCACCTTCGATACCGAAGCAGAGGATCGACGCCGGGGTGCCGCCCATGTAGCGACGGGCCAACTCATGCTCAGGGTGATCCGGCAGCCCGGCGTACTTCACCCAGGCCACTTGCGGATGCGCCTGGAGGAATTCGGCAACCTTCAATGCGTTCTCGCAGTGGCGCTCCATGCGCAGCGCCAGAGTTTCCAGCCCCTGCAGGATCAGGAACGAATTGAACGGCGAAATCGCCGCGCCCATGTTGCGCAGCGGCACCACGCGGCAGCGACCGATGAAGGCAGCGGGGCCGAATGCCTCCGTGTAGGTCACGCCGTGATAGGACACATCGGGCGTATTGAGCAGGGCGAAGCGCTCTTTGTGCTGTGCCCAGGGGAATTTGCCGGAATCGACCACGATGCCACCGATGCTGGTGCCGTGGCCGCCCATGTACTTGGTCAGCGAGTGCACGACGATGTCTGCACCATGCTCGAACGGCCGGCAGAGCATCGGCGTGGCGACGGTGTTGTCGACGATCAGCGGCACGCCATGGCGATGCGCGGCTTCGGCCAGGGCGGTTAGGTCGATGATGTTGCCCGCCGGGTTGCCGATGGATTCGCAGAACACCGCCTTGGTGCGTTCGTCTATCAGCGCTTCCAGGGCGGCGATGTCATCGTGGGCGGCGAAGCGTACTTCGATGCCCTGGCGCGGCAGGGTATGGGCGAACAGGTTGTAGGTACCGCCGTAGAGCTTAGCGACCGAGACGATGTTGTCGCCGACTTCGGCGATGGTCTGGATGGCGTAGGTGATTGCCGCCATTCCTGAGGCAACGGCCAGTGCCGCCACTCCGCCTTCCAGTGCCGCAACGCGCTGCTCGAGCACGTCGGTGGTGGGATTCATGATGCGTGTATAGATGTTGCCCGGCACCTTCAGATCGAACAGGTCGGCGCCGTGCTGGGTGTCGTCGAAGGCATAGGAAGTGGTCTGGTAGATCGGTACCGCCACCGCCCGAGTGGTCGGGTCCGGGCTGTAGCCTGCATGGATGGCGAGGGTTTCCAGTTTCATGGCGCGCTCCTTGTTCTTGTTCGTCGGGGGCAAAGGCCCGAGAGCATGAAACTGAACGCCTGGACGGTCAATGATCCAGGGCAAGCCTTATCGTTAGAGTGGCGTGAGCGGCCAGAACAGCGGAATCACCAGCGTCGCCACGACCCACAACAGCAGATTCAGTGGTATGCCCACCTTGAGGAAGTCGGTGAAGCGGTAGCCACCGGCGTTGTAGACGAAGGTGTTGGTCTGATAGCCGATCGGCGTGGCGAAACTGGCGCTGGCGGCGAACATCACGGCGACCACGAACGCGCGCGGGTCGACCCCCAGATGCTGGGCCAGGCCGATTGCGATCGGAGTGATCAGTACGGCCACCGCGTTGTTCGACAGCATCTCGGTGAGCATCGAGGTCAGCAGGTAGATGAACGACAGCATGAACAGCGGGCCGGCCCAGGGGGTAATGGCCGTCACGTTCTGCACGACCAGCTGTACCAGGCCAACTTTGTCCATGGCGATGCTGATTGCCAGCATGCCGAAGATCAGGCTGAGGATCTTCCAGTCGACTGCCTTGTAGGCGTCCTCGACGTCCAGACAGCGCGTCGCCAACACTGAGGCCGCACCAATGATCGCCAGGCCTTCGATCGGCATCACGCCAAAGGCGGCCAACACCATGACCGCCAGGGTGGCGATGATCGCGATCGGTGCCTTGTCGCGGCGAAAGGCGCGCTCCTGTACCGCGTTGAGGCTGATCAGCTCGCCGTTGTCGGCGAAACGCTTGATCTGCGCGGGCGTGCCCTCGACCAGCATCACATCGCCGAACTGCAGCTGGAAATCGTCGAAGTTGCCCTGAATGTTCTCGTCCTGCCGGTGCACGGCTAAGACGCTGATGCCGTAGCGCGCGGACAGGTCGAGGTCGCGCATCGGTCGGTGGCTGTAGCGCGAGCCGCGGCCGACGATGGCTTCGGCAAGGATCACGTCTTCGCTGCTGATGGTTTCGAAGGCGTCGCCCCGGTTAAAGGTCAGGTGGCCGCTTTCGCGCAGCTCCACCACGTCCTTTACCTGGCCATGGATCATCAGCAGATCGCCGGCGGTCAGGGTGAAGTCATGCTCCGGGCGGCTGAACAGCTGCGCGTTGCGGTTTACCTGCAGCACCTGCAGCCCGCTGCCGCCGTTCAGGTTGGCCTCGGCGAGGGTCTTTCCGATCACTGGTGAGTTCGACGGCACGCGCAGCTCGGTCATGAAGTTGCGATCAAGGCGCGGACCGAGCAGCTTGGACAGCGTGTCGCGCTCCGGCAGCAGGTGCTTGCCGATGGTCAGCAGGTAGGCCATACCTGCAGCGGCCATGATCAGGCCTGCCGCGGTGATCTCGAACATGCCGAACGGCGCCAGCCCAGCCTTGCGCGCCACACCATCGACGAGGATGTTGGTCGAGGTGCCAATCATCGTCAGCGTGCCGCCGAGAATCGTGGCGTACGACAGCGGAATCAGCAGTTTCGAGGGCGTCGTGCCGGCGCGCTTGGCCAGGGAAATCGCCACTGGCGTGAGGATCGCCACTACCGGCGTATTGTTCAGGCAGGCGGAAATCACCAGTGCGGTGATCGTCAGGCCGAACAGCACTCGTGTAGGGCTGGTGCCCACCAGATTACCGAGCCAGTTGCCCAGCGCATCGATGCAGCCGGTGCGTTCGAGCGCCGCCGAAATGATGAACATGCAGGCGATGGTGACCGGGGCCGAGTTGGACAGCACGCCGAGCACTTCGCCGGGCGTCAGCAGCTGCGTCGCCAGCAGCACCGCCACGGCAATCGCCACGACGATGTCCGGGCTCCAGCTCTCTCTTACGAACGCCACCAATACCCAGATCAGCAAGGCGCAGACGAACAACAGCGGCAGCGATTCTGGA
The DNA here is from genome assembly GCA_003488145.1 of Pseudomonas sp. Classification (GTDB taxonomy): domain Bacteria; phylum Pseudomonadota; class Gammaproteobacteria; order Pseudomonadales; family Pseudomonadaceae; genus Stutzerimonas. Next base: position 418 of record DNMQ01000125.1, on the reverse strand, counting down.
AGCATGGACGTCCTTAAGGGTGGCGACTGAGGCGCGCGTCGAAACAACGGGCCCGCGGCGCAAGATAGAGGCGTCAGCTTAGAGAGTCCAGAAACCTTTCCTGATGTTTATATGCGATTTAGTTATTAATGGAGAATGGGCACGGCCGGTGAACGGAGGGCTGGACCCGGCGGCGTCGCTGAGTCGTGTCAGCAGGGGATATAAACGAAAAAGCCGCGCAGTGCGCGGCTTGGAAGGTGGTGGGCCCACACGGACTCGAACCGTGGACCAAAGGATTATGAGTCCTCTGCTCTAACCAACTGAGCTATAGGCCCCCAGAAGGCCGGCGGATTATACCGGCGGTATGGCGGCTGCGCCAATCGAAGCTAGCTGCTCCGAGGCATACGACAGAAAAAAGAACCCCCGGCATGCCGGGGGT
>DNMQ01000124.1 GCA_003488145.1 Pseudomonas sp. | reverse complement strand
ATCGCCATCAGTCCCAAGCGCACTGCCGCGAAAAATGCCAGCGCCACCAGCGTCGTGATGGCCACGTCATCAGTGAAGCTGCGCATGTAGGCGGCCAGTGACAAACCGTCCACAGGAATGAAGCCGATCCCCATCAGGAGGAAAAGGCGAAGCCCTTGAACCCCTCGGCCGAAGCCAAATCCAGGCGTGACGATGAAAGCGAGTAACCCGAAGGTCAGATGCGCTTGCCAGAGTTCAGGCATCAGAGCTGCTCCAGTAGCCAGGCATCATTGAAGCTGACGTGTTTGATGAATGTGTTGTTCCAGGAATAGACCAGATGGTAGAGACCGTCGGCGCTCCTGATGAAGTAGGGATACTCGTACTCGAAATCGCAGCCATGGGTCTTGCAGACACGCTTATCCAGGTTTTTCAGAAACTCGTCCACCAGCGATAGCCGCCGCGGCCCGCTGGAAAGGCGAAACTTGTCGCCGATGATTTCCCGATATACCTCCGGGGTGAACGGGTTGCCCTCCGGGTCAGGCGATTCGTCCAGGTCAATCACCGGCTTCCAGAGATCGAGGCTCGAGTCGGTTTCCATCAGGCGAAGACGGAAACGTCCGTCCTCCAGATCATTCAGGGCAACCAACAGGCCATGATTGGGCGTGGCCACCGCTGCGAGCGCGGAATTGGGGTTGGCCGGGTCGATCGGATAAGGCTTGCTCCAGGTTCTGCCGGCATCCGCGGTGCGGCTGGCGAGCACGCGATGATGGCTGGAGCCTGCATAGCGCAGCATGGCAACGGCGTGTTGCTCGTCCATCGGCACCACTGTTGGTTGCAGTGAATCGTTGCCTTTGCTGATTCGACTTTTACCAATCACCTCACCGTTCGGGCTGATGTACAGATACTCGGCGAACTTGCCGAGGAACTCGTGGTAGACGGGTAGCCCTATGGTGCCGTCCTGATGGAATACCGGGGCATTGCGCACCAGTGTGCTGATGTTCAAGAAGGGGGTGGTGATCAGCTGCCTGGGAGTCGACCAGGTTTTTCCCAGATCATCCGAATACATGGCGTTGATGGCGCTTCCAGCCCAGCCACCGATCGATACCGACACATAGAACAGCCACAGCCTGTTGTCGGGAGCCAGCGCAATGACCGGATTGCCGAGCTTGCGTATGTGCTTCTGGGTCGCCTTCTGAGTCGACTCGCGAGTTGCCAGGACCAGTTCCTCGCCCCACTCCGCCGCAATCGCGTCGAATCGCGCGCCGCGCACCTGAACATCCGCAGCCCCTTCGCGTGAACCGGCAAACCATACGGCCATCAGGCCACCATCCGGCAAGGAGGTCACCGAGGAGGCATGGACAAATTCGTCGAGATCGGAGGATGCGAAGCGGGTGCTGTAAAACGGCCCCTTGCTGGCGAGCGGCAGAGCATGAGAATTGGCTACAGCGAACCCGGAAACCGCTCGTTCAGGATGAAGCCACCAGGCGGTAGTGAAAATAGCTGCAAGGGCGATGACAGACAGGCAGGTGGGAAGAAATCCGAACTTTCCATAACTCATATAAATCATGTCCGTATAAACACATGACGCGTCCTGCGCGTTGCAAGAAACGACAGGCTCGTATGCCCCAAAAACCGTCGGGGCGTGAAAAAGAAAGTGTATTGATCGGTTTGCTCCGACTTCTGATGGCCGGGAGTACCGAGCTTGTTTGAGCGGCCGCCGATCATGACCGAGCACCAGGGTCGGAGCAATCACTTGGTGGAGGAAGCCGATCAGCCGCGCTTGATAAACGCTTCGCTCAGAAAAATCAGGTGCGACAGAAACCCTCGATGGCTGCAAGTGCAGGCGACGCAATATAGTGTCACAAACATACCTGTGGCAAATTGCTGCACCCTCCTCTCCATCGCGCGGCACACAAGCCATGGCCGACCGACAAGTCGACTACGCAGACGTACCGCTGCAGGGCCAGCGGCGTAATATGGCGCATCTCAACAGAACGGGAGTTCTCTCATGCTGCTTCGCTTACTGGCCGCTGGTACTTTTGCGGCACTCTGCTTGCCTGCCCTTGCGCAGGAGCACCACAACGACCATCAGGCTTCGACACAAGCAGCCACCAGCGAGCTGGCTGTCAGCCAGGCGTGGTCGCGGGCGATGCCGCCCAGCGCTCCGACTGGCGCGGTGTACTTCATACTGGAAAATCGTGGTCAGCAGGCACAGCGCCTGATCGGCGCGCAGACCTCACGTGCCGAAAAGACCGAGCTGCACACCCATGTGCATCAGGGCGACATGATGAAGATGCAGCAGGTCGAGGCGGTCGACGTGCCCGCAGCTGGCAAGGTGGAGTTCAAGCCGGGTGGCAATCACGTGATGCTGTTCGGGCTCAAGCAGCCGCTGGTGGCTGGGGAGAGCTTCCCGGTGACGCTGCAATTCGAGGACGGCGGCGAGATCACCACCGAGGTGAGCATCGAGGTAGATGCCCCGGCTGCCGGCGGTGCTGCGCCAGGGCATCATCACTGAGTGATCTGGCACGCCGCCGCAGGCGGCCGCCAGCATGCGTTCAGATCGCCGCCGGTGTGCGCATGGTGACGAACTCTTCGGCGGCCGTCGGGTGGATACCCAGCGTGTCGTCGAACACCTGCTTGGTCGCCCCGGCCTTCAGCGCCACGCCCAGCCCCTGCATGATCTCGCCGGCATCCGGTCCCGCCATATGGCAGCCGAGCACACGGTCGGTCTCAGCATCCACCACCAGCTTCATAAGGCTCCGCTCGAGGCTATCGGTCATGGTCAGCTTCATCGGCCGGAAACGACTTTCGAAGATCGTTACGTTGTAGCCCTGCTCGCGCGCCTCCTCCTCGGTCAGCCCGACCGTTGCCATGTTCGGCAGACTGAACACCGCGGTCGGGATGGTCGTGTAATCGACCTTGCGATATTGCTCCGGCTTGAATAGCCGCCGCGCCACGGCCATGCCCTCAGCCAGTGCGACGGGTGTCAGCTGCACGCGACCGATCACGTCGCCAATCGCCAGAATCGAAGACACCGAGGTACGGTATTCATCGTCCACGGCAATGAAACCTCGGGCATCCAGCGCTACGCCGGCCTTTTCCAGCCCCAGGTTGTCCAGCATCGGACGGCGGCCTGTCGCGTAGAAGATGCAGTCCGCTTCCAGCATGCGGCCGTCTTCCAGCGTCGCGAGCAGGCTGCCATCGGCCTGCTTGTCGATATGCACGATGTCGGCGTTGAACTGCAGATCCACGCCCTTCTTGATCATCTCGTCCTTCAGGTGATCGCGGAGCGAGCCATCGAAACCGCGCAGGAACAATTCACCGCGATAGAGCAGCTTGGTATCGGCACCGCAGCCATGGAAGATCGAGGCGAATTCGACGGCGATATAGCCACCACCGACCACCAGCACGCGTCGCGGCAAGGATTCGAGGTAGAAAGCTTCATTGGACGTGATGGCGTGCTCACGCCCCGGAATCGCCGGCACGTGGGGCCAGCCGCCGGTAGCGATCAGGATGTGCTCGGCCGTGTACTGCTTGCCCTCGACTTCGACGGTATGGGCATCGACCAGGCGCGCATGCGCTTGCAGCAGGGTCACGCCGCTATCCACCAGGATGCTGCGGTAGATGCCGTTCAGTCGCTGGATCTCCCGGTCCTTGTTGGCAATCAGGGTCTTCCAGTCGAAGGTCGCGCCGTCGATGGTCCAGCCGTAGCCCTGTGCCTGGCCAATGTCTTCGGCGTAATGCGCGCCGTAGACCAGTAGCTTCTTCGGCACACAACCGACGTTGACACAGGTACCGCCCAGGTAACGGCTTTCCGCAACCGCCACCTTCGCGCCGAAACCTGCAGCGAAGCGCGCCGCACGCACGCCACCGGAACCTGCACCGATGACGAATAGATCGAAGTCGTAAGCCATG
>DNMQ01000182.1 GCA_003488145.1 Pseudomonas sp. | reverse complement strand
ATCGCCGGCATCAAGGACATTCTCGGCGCTCCGGTGGGCGACACGCTGACACTGTCGAGCACGCCGGACGTGGAGATGTTGCCCGGTTTCAAACGCGTCAAGCCGCAGGTCTATGCCGGTCTGTTCCCGGTCAGTTCGGACGACTTCGAGGATTTTCGCGAAGCGCTGCAGAAGCTGACCCTTAACGATGCCGCGTTGCAATACGAACCGGAAAGCTCCGACGCGTTGGGCTTCGGCTTCCGTATCGGCTTCCTCGGCATGCTGCATATGGAGATCATTCAGGAGCGCCTCGAGCGCGAGTACGACCTGGATCTGATCACCACCGCGCCGACGGTTGTTTACGAGTTGCTGTTGAAGAACGGCGACACCATCTACGTCGACAGCCCTTCGAAGCTGCCCGACATGTCCTCCGTCGAGGACATGCGCGAGCCGATCGTGCGCGCCAACATCCTCGTGCCCCAGGAGCACCTGGGCAACGTCATCACGCTGTGCATCGAGAAGCGCGGCGTGCAGCGCGACCTGCAGTTCCTCGGCAGTCAGGTGCAGGTGCGTTACGACCTGCCGATGAGCGAGGTGGTGCTGGACTTCTTCGATCGCTTGAAATCGTGCAGCCGCGGTTACGCCTCGCTGGACTACAGCTTCGAATGTTTCCAGTCGGCCAACCTGACGCGCCTGGATATCCTCATCAACGGCGACAAGGTCGACGCGTTGGCACTGATCGTCCACCGCGACAATGCCCACTACAAGGGCCGCATCCTAGTCGAGAAGATGAAGGAGCTTATCCCGCGTCAGATGTTCGATGTGGCGATTCAGGCGGCCATCGGCGGCCAGATCGTTGCCCGCAGTACGGTCAAGGCGTTGCGCAAGAACGTTCTGGCCAAATGCTACGGCGGCGATGTGAGCCGTAAGCGCAAGCTGCTGGAAAAGCAGAAAGCCGGTAAGAAGCGCATGAAGCAGGTAGGCAACGTCGAAATCCCGCAGGAGGCGTTCCTCGCCGTGCTGAAGGTGGACAGCTGATATGTCGATCAATTTCCCGTTGTTGCTGGTTATCGCCGTGGCTGTCTGCGGCCTGTTGGCGCTGAGCGACCTGTTGTTCTTCGCCCCCCGCCGCCGGGCTGCGATCGCCAACTACGAAGGGCGCACCGGGGAAATCGATCCATCGACCCTTGAGGCGTTGAACAAGGAGCCGGTGCTGATCGAGTACGGCAAGTCGTTCTTCCCGGTGCTGGCCATCGTGCTGGTGCTGCGCTCGTTCCTGGTCGAGCCGTTCCAGATTCCCTCCGGCTCGATGATCCCCACGTTGGAAGTTGGCGATTTCATTCTGGTGAACAAGTTCGCCTACGGCATCCGTCTGCCGGTAGTGGATACCAAGGTGATCGAAGTCAGCGACCCGAAGCGTGGCGACGTCATGGTGTTCCGCTATCCGAATCAACCGAGCATCAACTACATCAAACGGGTCGTCGGCCTGCCTGGCGACACTGTGCGTTACAGCAGCGATCGTCGGCTGTTCATCAACGATCAGCCGGTTGCCGAGACACTGGTCGGTGAGGAGCCGGGCAGCTTGGGCAGCGCCGTGCTGTATCGGGAAAAGCTGGGCGAGATGGAGCACCTGATTCGCAAGGAAATGGGCCGCTATCGCATCGAGCCGAGCCGCCAGTGGACCGTGCCGGCTGAGCACTACTTCATGATGGGCGATAATCGCGATAACTCGAATGACAGCCGCTATTGGCAGGACGAGTCGATTCCCGCGGAGCTGGCTGGCATGGTCCCGGACCGTAACATCGTCGGCAAGGCGTTCGCCGTCTGGATGAGCTGGCCTGATCCGAAGCTCAGCAATCTGCCGAATTTCTCCCGCGTGGGCCTGATTCACTGAAAGCTGTGAATTGCGGCCGTCGCTGAGCGAACCGGGCTCGCTATATTTGTCCTGCCCCGATCGGTGGGTATCGTAACGACATAGAGGTCGACATGAGTTTTGCGCGTTCGCAAAAAGGGCTGTCCATGCTGAGCTGGATCATGGTCCTGGCAATCGTGGCGTTTGTGGCCAGCACGGGATTTAAAATGTTCCCGCATTACTTCGATTACATGTCCATGGACAAGATCATCCAGTCCGTGGAAACCGACGAAGCGCTTGAGATTCAGAGCGTCGGGGAGTTCTATAGTCATGTCAGCAAGGGGATGCAGGTAAACGGCATCCAGAACATCGACCTGAAGGAAGCGCTGAAGGTCGAGATCCAGAACAACGAATTCAGGGCGCACCTGAAATACGAAAAACGCGAGCCGCTGATCCGCAATCTCGATCTGGTGGCGAACTTCGATAAAGAATATCGCCTAAGGATGCCGTGAGCACTTTGTTAGCCCGTCTCGAGCGCAGGCTCGGTTATCAATTCAAGGATCAGGAGCTGATGCTCCTGGCCCTGACCCATCGTAGCTATGCCGGACGCAACAACGAGCGTCTGGAGTTTCTCGGCGACGCCATTCTCAATTTCGTTGCCGGTGAGGCGCTGTTCAATCATTTTCCGCAAGCCCGTGAGGGGCAGCTGTCGCGTCTGCGCGCACGTCTGGTCAAGGGCGAGACGCTGGCGGTGCTGGCGCGTGGATTCGAGCTCGGCGAATATTTGCGCCTGGGCTCCGGTGAGCTCAAGAGCGGCGGTTACCGCCGCGAATCTATCCTGGCCGACACCCTCGAAGCGCTGATCGGTGCCATTTATCTGGACGCGGGCATGGACGTTGCTCGCGAGCGGGTCGTCGCCTGGTTGGCCAACGAGCTGCAAGGCCTGACACTGGTCGATACCAACAAGGACCCGAAGACCCGGCTGCAGGAGTTTCTGCAATCGCGTGCCTGTGAGCTGCCGCGTTACGAGGTGGTGGATATTCAAGGCGAACCGCATTGCCGCACCTTCTTCGTCGAATGTCAGGTCGCTTTGCTGAACGAGAAAACCCACGGGCAGGGCGCTAGCCGCCGAATTGCCGAACAGGTTGCCGCGGCAGCCGCATTGATCGCCTTGGGCGTGGAGAACGGACATGACTGACGAACAGCTGCAATCCGAAGACGTCAGCCGTTGCGGTTACGTGGCGATCGTCGGCCGGCCGAACGTCGGCAAGTCGACGCTGCTCAACCACATCCTCGGGCAGAAGCTGGCGATCACCTCGCGCAAGCCACAGACGACGCGGCATAACATGCTCGGCATCAAGACCGAGGGCAGCGTTCAGGCCGTCTATGTGGACACGCCGGGGCTGCACAAGAATGGCGAGACCGCGCTCAACCGCTACATGAACCGCACTGCTGCCTCGGCATTGAAGGATGTCGACGTGGTGATCTTCGTCGTCGACCGAACCAACTGGACCGACGAAGACCAGGCCGTGCTCGAGCGGGTGCAGTACGTTACCGGACCGTTGATCGTTGCGGTCAACAAGACCGACCGTGTCGAGGATAAGGCCGAGCTGTTGCCGCATCTGCGCTGGCTGGCCGAGCNNAATGCCGAGATCGTGCCGATCTCTGCGCAGCACGGGCAGAATCTGGAAACCCTGGAACAGCTGGTGGCCGAGCGCCTTCCCGAGGGCGAGCACTTTTTCCCGGAAGATCAGATCACCGACCGCAGCAGCCGCTTTCTTGCCGCCGAGCTGGTGCGCGAGAAGATCATGCGACAGCTTGGCGCCGAGGTGCCTTACCAGATCACCGTGGAGATCGAGGACTTCAAGCAGGAAGGCCGCGTGTTGCACATCCATGCGCTGATTCTGGTCGAGCGTGACGGGCAGAAGAAGATCATCATCGGCGACAAGGGCGAGCGCATCAAACGTATCGGCCAGGAAGCGCGCAAGGATATGGAAGTGCTGTTCGATTCCAAGGTCATGCTGCACCTGTGGGTCAAGGTGAAGGGTGGCTGGTCCGACGATGAGCGTGCGCTGCATTCGCTGGGTTACCAGTAAGCGCCGACCCGCAATCAATGGTGCGCATCGCGCACCTTCTGGGCTGCCATGCACCAACCTGCGTTCGTTCTGCACAGTCGCCCGTACAAGGAAAGCAGCGCGCTGGTCGACCTGTTCACCCCGCAGGGCCGGCTGCGTGCCGTCATGCGTGCCGCGCGTGGTAAGGCCGGCAGTCTGATCCGCCCCTTCGTATCGCTGGAAGTCGAGCTGCGCGGCAAGTCCGAGCTGAAGACCGTTGCCCGTCTCGAAAGCGCCGGCCCTGCGCACTGGCTCGATGGCCAGGCGCTGTTCAGCGGCATGTACCTCAACGAATTGCTGATTCGCCTGCTGCCTGCCGAAGACGCGCACCCCGCGCTATTCGATCATTACGTCGCGACACTGCCGGCCCTGGCCGCACATCGGCCGCTGGAGCCGTTGCTGCGTGCCTTCGAATGGCGGCTGGTCAGCGAGTTGGGCTATGGTTTTGCCCTCGATGTGGACATCGCCGGACAGCCGATTGACCCGCAGCGGCTCTATCACCTGCTGCCCGACGCCGGCCTGGAACCGGTCGCGGGATTTCAGCCGGGGCTGTTCAACGGCGCGGAACTATTGGCCATGGCCGAGGCCGATTGGCAGGTTCCGGGGGCGTTGGCCGCGGCCAAGCGGCTGATGCGCCAGGCCCTGGCTCCCCATCTGGGCGGTCGACCGCTGGTCAGCCGCGAATTGTTCATGAATCTGAAGGAGGCTCCGCGTGACTGAAGCCAATCGAATCCTGCTCGGCGTCAACGTCGACCACGTCGCCACACTGCGTCAGGCCCGCGGCACCCGCTATCCGGACCCGGTCAAGGCTGCGCTGGATGCGGAAGAGGCCGGCGCCGATGGCATCACCGTGCACCTGCGCGAGGATCGCCGGCATATCCAGGAACGCGATGTGTTGATGATGAAGGACGCGCTGCAGACGCGGATGAACTTCGAGATGGGGGTCACCGAGGCGATGCTCGCATTCGCCGAGCAGCTGCGTCCAGAGCACGTCTGTCTGGTCCCGGAAACGCGTCAGGAGCTGACTACCGAGGGTGGGCTGGACGTGCTCGGGCAGGAAGCACGCATTCGTGAGGCCGTCGAGCGTCTACGTGGCTGCGGTGCGGAAGTCTCACTGTTCATCGATGCCGACCCGCGGCAGATCGAGGCGGCCGCACGTGTCGGCGCACCGGCTATCGAGTTGCACACCGGGCGCTACGCCGATGCCCACAGCGTTGCCGAGCGGGCCTGCGAGCTTGCGCGCATTCACGACGGTGTCGAGGCCGGTCTGAGTCACGGCCTGATCGTCAACGCCGGCCATGGCCTGCATTACCACAACGCCGAAGCGATCGCGGCGATCCGTGGCGTCAACGAGCTGAATATCGGCCATGTCATCGTTGCCCATGCGCTGTTCGTCGGCTTCAAGCAGGCGGTCAAGGAAATGAAGCATCTGATCCTGAGTGCGGCGGCGCGGGGCTGAAAGAACCGGGTGTGTTTCAGCCGCGATGAAACGCGGCGGGCAGGCTCCGACTGGTGAGGTAGCGCCGGGTGTCATCTGCTGGCAAGCCCGCTCCCACGCTAGTGCTGGGCGCCGTGTTCCACCTTAGCGGCGCAGCAGGTTGATCAGTACGGTCAGCACCACGCTGAGAATCACCATCGAGGTGATCGGGATGAACACTCGGCTGCGTTCGGACTGGATGCGGATGTCGCCCGGTAGGCGACCGAACCAGTTCAGCAGCCATGGGAAGTAGTGCCAGGCGATGCCGAGCAGTAGCAGCGCAGCACCCGCCACGATCAACCCGCGTGCCATTTGATCTCCTCGTTTCGCTCCAATCGCTTGGCCGGTCGTGTGCGGTATTCGACAAAGGCGGCGATCACCTGTGCGGCCAGCACCTCAACAGCTTCGCTGCGATTGCTGCCACGTAGCAGCTTGATCTGATACTCGCCCAGTTGTGGCAACCCATACTGCCCATCGAGACGCTGCAGGGGCGGGCGAATCAGGCTTGATGGATAGGGCGCGATGGCGAGATCGGCAATCATCGCGGCCTCCTGTCCCGAAGTCTGTTCGCTGGAGTAGGCCACTCGGTAGCTGCGGCCGATGCGGTCGAGTGCATCCAGTGCCTGTCGCCGCCAGGCGCAATCAGGGCTGGCCAGCGCCAGCGGCAGCGGCGTGCGCAGCGCGGCGACACCACCGCTGCGACCGGCCCAGACCAGCGGTTCGCTATGAATCGGCTCGCCCCGCGAATCGTCCTGGCTAAGATTGCCGACGGTGACCAGCGCGAGGTCCAGTTCGCCTGCGTCGATGCGCTCGATCATATCGATGCTGCGCGCGACCGACACATCCACTTCGACTCCGGGATGGCTGCGGGCGAACAACGCCAGCAGTCCGGGCAGAATGCGCGTCCCGACATCCGCCGGCGTTCCGAAGCGCACGCGACCCTGCAGCGCTGGCTGGAGGAAGTGCGCAATGGCTTCTTCGTTGAGCTTGAGCAGGCGTCGGGCATAGCCGAGCAGCGTCTCGCCTGCCGGTGTCAGGCGCACCTGCCGCGCCTCGCGGACGAACAGGGAGCGCCCAAGAGTCTCTTCCAGGCGCTTGATCTGCATGCTGACCGCAGAGGTACTGCGATAGATCTGTCCCGCGGCGCGAGTGAAACTGCCGCTTTCGGCAATAGCAACGAAGGTGCGCAGGACATCGCTTTCCAGCAGGGGCGTCGAAGGGATAGTGGATTGCTCAAGCGGCTCGGGCATAGAAAAGGCTTCAGTTTTTCTGAACACAGGCTTTCATATTAGTCGTTTGTTTGAACGACTGATGCCCGCTCATCCTGTAGGCAACCGGTGGCGCCACAGCCCGTGGCCACCGCGAGCGAAGCGGAGGTGAGCATGCCTGGTGAACGACGCGATACGCGTGTACGACAACAATCCGAGCCGCAGGTGCCGGACTTCTACATGCCGGCCATGTGGCCGCTGGATCTGCAGCGCAGCCTGCAGGACTGGTTTCGCGCCTGGCGGCAGCGGCGCCTGTATCGGCAGTTGTTGAAGCTGGATGATCGGCAGCTGGCGTCGCGCGATCTGGATCGGCGCCGTCTCGGGGAGATGGCTAATACACCATTGCGTCAATTGGTAGCGCAGCGACGCAAGCGCCCCAGCGCTGCCCGGGCCGCTCGTTGAGCGGCCAACCTACTGTCAGGGCTTGCGGGCGAGGAGCACGGCGCGCATGGGGGCCGGCAGGCCTTCGACCGTTTTGCCGTGGTCTTGCGGGTCGAGGAAGTCGGGCAACGACTGGTAGCGCATCCACTCGGTGCTGCGCTGTTCCTCAATGCTGGTCACGCTGACATCCACGCAGCGCACGTCGACAAAGCCGGCGCGGCGCAACCAGCATTCCAGCGCCTTCACCGAGGGCAAGAACCAGACGTTGCGCATCTGCGCATAGCGGTCTTCCGGCACCAGTGCGGTATTTTCGTCGCCTTCCACCACCAGCGTTTCCAGCACCAGCTCGCCGCCGCGTACCAGGCAGTCCTTGAGGTCGAGCAGATGGTCGACCGGCGAGCGGCGATGGTAGAGCACGCCCATGGAGAACACCGTCTCGAAGCCTTCGAGCCTACCCGGCAGTTCTTCCAGTGCGAACGGCAGATGCCAGACCGGCAGCTCCTGCAGGTAGCGCTTCATCGCATGGAACTGGCAGAAGAACAGCCAGTTGGGGTCGACACCGACCACGCTGTCGGCACCGGCGCCGAGCATGCGCCACATGTAGTAGCCGTTGCCGCAACCGACGTCGAGGATGCGTTTGCCGGCCAGATTCAGGTGTGGTGCGACCCGGTCCCATTTCCAGTCCGAGCGCCACTCGGTATCGACATGCACGCCGAACACGTCGAACGGACCCTTTCGCCATGGAGAGAGCCCCATCAGCGCATCGTGGGTGGCCTGGCGTGTGGCGTCGTCACAGGTCGCGTCGAGGCGGAAGCTGTCACGCAGTTCGACCTGCACGGGCGCCAGCGCAGGCAGCGCATCGACGGCACGCCGCCAGCGCGGCAGATCACCGTGGCCAACCGCGAGTTTGGCGTCCAGCTGCTGCTGAACGCCATTGGCCCAGGCGGCCAGCGGGGTGCCGGCCAGGCGCCAGGCGAGGGGAGTCAGGTCGAGGTTCATGGCAGGGCGATCAGCGA
>DNMQ01000241.1 GCA_003488145.1 Pseudomonas sp. | reverse complement strand
CAGGCCATCTCCGAGCTGAAGGGCGAGAACGAAGACCAGAACGTTGGTATCGCACTGCTGCGTCGCGCTGTCGAAGCGCCGCTGCGCCAGATCGTCTCCAACGCCGGCGGCGAGCCAAGCGTAGTGGTCGACAAGGTCAAGCAGGGTGAAGGCAACTACGGCTTCAACGCCGCTTCCGACACCTACGGCGACATGATCGAGATGGGTATTCTCGACCCGGCCAAGGTGACCCGTTCGGCTCTGCAAGCTGCAGCGTCCATCGGCAGCCTGATGATCACCACCGAAGCGATGATCGCCGAAGTGGCTGAAGACAAGGCCGCCGGCGGCATGCCGGACATGGGTGGCATGGGCGGTATGGGTGGCATGGGCGGCATGATGTAAGCCGACCGGCCCTTAGCTACAAAAAGAACCCCGCCTTGTGCGGGGTTTTTTTATGCCTGCTGAACAGTGACGTCACAGGCCGTACATACCGTTCGTCCAAAATTGCACAGGAATTAAACAACTGAACTACGGTCAGTTAACTACTCGCTTAATCAAGGACTTACGCCATGAAGCTGGAAATAGCTCGAGGATTGTTCCTGGCTGGCGCTCTGGGAGTGTCCACGCTGTGCGTGGCGGCCTGGAATGAGCCCGGAGCGACGCTGGTGCAGAGCAGCGAAAGCCGCAGCTATTGTCCGGTGCCGCCTGGTGGGCGCCCGCAGTTCGAGGCGATGCGGCCTGATCAGGATTTGCTGTTGTTGCTGTATGGCCTGTCCCAGGGCATGCGGTGAGCTGGAGGCTATCCTCGCAGCCCACACCGCACTCAGCCGGCGCTCGGTACGGCCGCCGCGGACGGGCTTTGGTCGGGCTTGGCCAGCAGGTCATAGACCGCCGGTAGCACGAACAGGGTGAACAGCGTACCCACCGACATGCCGGTGGCAATCACCAGGCCGATGTCGAACCGGCTGACCGCGCCGGCCCCACTGGCGATGATCAGCGGCACCATGCCGAACACCGTCGCCGCTGTGGTCATCAGCACCGGCCGCAGGCGAATCGCCGCCGCTTCTTCCACCGCTTCGCGTCGACTCAGGCCCTGTTCGCGGCGCAGCTGGTTGGCGAACTCGACGATCATGATGCCGTGCTTGCTGATCAGTCCGATCAGCGTCACCAGGCCCACCTGGGTATAGATGTTCATGCTCGACAGGCCAAGGAACAGCGGCACCAGCGCGCCGCAGACCGACAGCGGCACGGTGACAAGGATCACCAGAGGATCGCGGAAGCTCTCGAACTGCGCGGCCAGGACCAGGAAGATCACCGCCAATGCCAGCGCGAAGGTCAGGTACAGCGCGTTGCCTTCCTGGATGTACTGGCGCGAGGCGCCGGCGTAATCGAAGCTGAAACCTTCGGGCGCTTCTTCGCGGGCGATGGTCTGCAGCGTTTCGATCGCCTCGCCCATGCTGACGATCGGAAAGCCCTGGATCATCGCGGCGTTGAGTTGCTGGAACTGCTTGAGCTGAGTCGGTCGAGCGCGATCGTGCACCTGGATCAGCGTCGACAGTGGCAGCATCTGGCCTTGCCCATTGCGCACGTAGTAGTTGCTCAGCCAGTCCGGGTTGTCGCGGTAGGCGCGCTCGACCTGGGCGATGACCTTGTAGCTGCGGCCTTCGATGGTGAACCGGTTGATCTCGCCTTCGCCGAGCAGGGTGCTCAGGGTCAGGCCGAGGTCTTCCATGGACACGCCCATCTGCGCGGCCTTCTCGCGGTCGATCTCGACCACGATCTCCGGCTTGTCGAAGGCCAGGTCGACGTCGAGGAAGGCGAACTTGCCGGACTCCTCGGCGCGCTTGCGGATGCGCTCGGTCACCTGCAGCAGCGGCTCGTAGTCGTTGGCGGTGTTGATCACGAACTGGAAGGGCAGGCCTTCGCCGGTGCCCGGCAGAGACGGCAGGTTGAAACCGAAGATCTGCAGGCCCGGCAGGCGATCGAGCTTGGCCTGCACCTCGGGAAGGATTTCCATCTGCGAGCGCTCGCGCTCGTCCCAGGGCTTGAGCAGGAAGCCGCCGATGCCGCTCTGCACGCCGTCGAAACCGTTGATCTGGAACCAGGAGTAGTACTCCGGGAAGCTCTTGAAGATCTCCAGGAACTGGTCGGTGTAGGCGTTCAGGTAGTCCAGGTTGGCGGTCTTCGGTGCGCTGGCCATCATGAAGACGATGCCCTGGTCCTCCTCCGGTGCCAGTTCGCTCTCGGTGAACATCAGCAGCACCGGAATCAGCGCCAGCACGAGCACGGCGAACACCAGTACCACCGGGCGTGTATTGAGGGTGCCGTGCAGCGCGTGCTGGTAACGCTGCTTGAGGCGTTCGAACAGTTCGTCCAGGCGATGGGCGAAGCCGCTGGGGTTCTCCTCATGGCGCAGCAGCTTCGAACACATCATCGGTGAAAGCGTCAGCGCCACGACTCCGGAAATCAGCACCGCGCCCGCCAGGGTCAGGGCGAACTCCTGGAACAGCGCGCCGGTCAGCCCCTGCAGGAAGCCGATGGGTGCATAGACCGCCGCCAGGGTGATGGTCATGGTCACCACCGGCATGGCGATTTCCCGTGCGCCGTCGATGGCCGCCTGGAACGGTGACTTGCCCTGTTCTATATGCCGGTGGATGTTCTCCACCACGACGATGGCATCGTCCACCACCAGGCCGATCGCCAGCACCATGGCCAGCAGCGTCAGCAGATTGATCGAGTAACCCATCGCCTGCATGAAGAACAGCACGCCGATCATCGACAGCGGAATGGTCACCACCGGAATCAGCACGGTGCGCAGCGAGCCGAGGAAGAGAAACACCACGACGATGACGATCACTGCGGCTTCGGCCAGGGTCTTCACCACCTCGTCGATGGAGGCCTGGATGAACTCGGTGGCGTCGTAGGCGATGGTCGCCTTCAGGCCCGGCGGCAGCTGCGCCTCGATCTGCGGCATGATCGCGCGCACTTCCTTGATCACGTCCAGCGGGTTGGCGCTGGGTGTGCCCTTGATGCCGATATAGACCGAGGGGATGCCGTCGAACGAGCTGATCGAGTTGTAGCTTTCGGCGCCCATCTCCACCCGCGCCACATCACCCAGCAGAACGCGACTGTCGCCCTGCGTGCGCAGCGGGATCGCGGCGAACGCTTCCGGCGTCTTCAGCTCGGTGTCGGCGTTGATGCTGGTGACCACGTACTGGCCCTTCACTTCGCCGGCCGCCGATAGGAAGTTGTACTTGCGCACCGCCTCGTTCACGTCGCTGGCGGAAACCCCATAGGCCGCGAGCTTCACCGGGTCCAGCCAGAGGCGCATGGCGAACACCTGGTTGCCGAGGATTTCCGCTTCGGCCATGCCCGGCAGGGTCGCCAGCTTGGGCTGGATGACCCGCGACAGGTAGTCGGTGATCTGCGGGTTGCTCAGCTGGTCGCTGTAGAAGCTGATGTACATCAGCGCGGTGGAGTCGGCCGCCTGCTTGTTCAGCACCGGGTCCTCGGCATCCTGCGGCAGCTGGTTCTTCACCGAGTTGGCCTGGCTCAGCAGCTCGGTGTAGAGGCGATCGGTGTCGGCACCGATGCGCGCATAGACCGAGATCACCGAGGCGTTCTGCTGGCTCACCGAGGTCATGTAGTCCAC
>DNMQ01000440.1 GCA_003488145.1 Pseudomonas sp. | reverse complement strand
TTGGTCAATCTGGGTTCGCCGGCCTCCACGGAAGTCGCTGATGTACGCCGCTACCTCAACCAGTTTCTGATGGATCCGTACGTTATCGATCTGCCGTGGCCGTTGCGGCGCCTACTGGTCTCGCTGATCTTGATCAAGCGCCCCGAGCAATCGGCGCATGCCTACGCCTCGATCTGGTGGCCGGAAGGTTCGCCGCTGGTGGTCCTGAGCCGCCGTCTGCACGAGGCGGTACGTCCGCACTGGACGCAGGGCCCGGTGGAGCTGGCGATGCGCTACGGCGAGCCCTCCATTGAGACCACGCTGACGCGTCTGGCCGGGCAGGGCATCACCCAGGTCACCCTGGCGCCGCTTTATCCGCAGTTCGCCGACAGCACCACGACGACGGTCATTCAGGAAGCGCGCCGGGTCATCCGCGAGCGCGGACTGTCTCTGCAATTGTCGATCCTGCAGCCGTTCTACGACCAGCCGGAGTACCTCGACGCGCTGGCGGCCAGTGCCAGGCCGCATCTGCAACAGGATTTCGATCATCTGCTGCTGAGTTTCCACGGGCTGCCCGAGCGTCACCTGCACAAGACCGATCCAACCGGCGCGCACTGCCTGAAAGGCGATGATTGTTGCCAGCGTGCCGAGGGCGAGGTACTCGCCAGCTGCTACCGCGCGCAGTGCATGCGCACCGCCGCCGGCTTCGCGGCGCAGGCCGGGTTGCGTGACGATCAGTGGTCAGTGTCCTTCCAGTCGCGCCTCGGCCGCGCCAAGTGGATCGAGCCCTACACCGAGACGCGTCTCGACGAGCTGGCGCAGCAGGGCGTGAAGAAGCTGCTGGTGATGTGCCCGGCCTTCGTCGCCGACTGCATCGAAACCCTCGAGGAGATCGGCGATCGCGGTCGTGAACAGTTCATTGAGGCGGGTGGCGAGGAGCTGGTGCTGGTGCCCTGTCTGAATACCCATGAGGATTGGGTAAAGGCGCTGGTGACACTCTGCGGTCGCGCGCCTCTGGCGCTCTGACCGCAGGCTCGGGGACGCGTCGCGCGGCGATGCGTCCCACGTCAGGCTGTCACGCCGTCGTCCGCCTCGGTGCTGCGAACCAGCTCCTCGAACGCATCTGCCGATAGCGGTCTGCCGAACAGATAACCCTGATAGCGATGGCAGCCATTGGCGAGCAGCATCGCCCGTTGTGGCTCGCTTTCGACGCCTTCGGCGATGACCTCCAGGCCCAGACCGGTCGCAAGGGCGCAGATGGCCCGGACGATGGTCAGGCTGCTGCTGTCGTCCGGCAGGCGGCGAATGAAGGTCTGATCGATCTTCAGCTGATCCAGCGGCAGCTGCTGGAGATAGCTCATCGAGGAATAGCCGGTACCGAAGTCGTCGATGGCGAAACGGATGCCGTGCTGCTTGAGCCGCGTCATGCGGGCGATCGCTTCGGGCATGTTGTCCAGCAGCAGCGTTTCGGTCAGCTCCAGCTTCAGCCGGGCCGGATCGGCACCACTCCCTTCCAGCAGCTCGAGCACCCCCTCGACGAAATTGCCTGGTACAGCAGGTGTCACTGAGGTTTACCGAGAGGCTGAGGTGGGCGAATTCCGGCGTTTCGGCCCAGCGCGCCAGTTGTGCGCAGGCCTGCGCCAGCACCTGTTGATCGAGGGTGTGGATCAGACCGGCGTGTTCGGCCTGGGCGATGAATGCCGCCGGAGTGAGCAGACCGCGCAGCGGGTGCTGCCAGCGCACCANNCGCACCAGCGCCTCGGCGCCAATGATGCCTTCGGTCTGCTCCAGCTGCGGCTGGAAATTGAGTATGAATTCGCCGTTCTTCAAGCCCAGGCGAATCTCTTCCTCCAGACGCAACCGTTCCTGCACGGCCAGCTGCATGCGCGGATCGAAGAAGCGCAGGGCGTTCTTGCCGGAAATCTTCGCTTCGTACATCGACATGTCGGCGCGCTTCATCAGCTCGTCGCTGCTGCTGGCTTCGGCACCGAACAGCACCACGCCGATACTGGCGCTGCTGTACAGCGCGAGATCGGCCAGGCGATACGGCCGATCCAGTGAGTTCAGCAGCTTCATGCCGATGTGCTCGGCCTGGCCCGCCGCGCGTAGCGGGTCATCGCCGAGGTTCTCCAGCATCACCACGAACTCGTCGCCACCCAGGCGCGCCACCGTGTCGCTGGCGCGCACCTCGGCGTGCAGACGTTCGGCGGCGATGCGCAGCACCTGGTCGCCGGTCTGGTGCCCGTGCAGGTCGTTGATGTTCTTGAAGTTGTCCAGGTCGATGAACATCAGCGCGCCCAGCTGATTGCCGCGGCGGCTGGCGGCCATGGCCTGGTGCAGGCGGTCGAGCAGCAGTCGGCGGTTGGGCAGACCGGTCAGCGGATCGTAGAACGCCAGATTATGAATTCGCTCTTCGGCCGCCTTGCGATCGGTGATGTCGGTAAAGGCGGCGACATAGTGAGTCACTTCTCCGAGCGCGTTGCGCACCGCGCTGACGGTCAGCCATTCGGGAAAGATCTCGCCACTCTTGCGCCTGTTCCAGATTTCGCCTTCCCATACGCCGGTGGTTTCGATGCTCGACCACATGCTGCGATAGAACTCTGGGCCGTGCTTGCCGGACGCGAGCAGAGCGGTGGTCTGACCGATGGCTTCGGCGGGGCTGTAGCCGCTGATGCGGGTGAAAGCCCGATTGACCCGCAGGATGCGGTTCTGCGCGTCGGTAATCAGCATGCCCTGCTGCGATTCGAAGGCGATGGCGGCGATCCTGCGCTCCAGCTCGGTGTTCACCCGTTCGGTGATATCGCGGCTCAGCCAGACCACCGCGCGCTTTTGCCC
>DNMQ01000438.1 GCA_003488145.1 Pseudomonas sp. | reverse complement strand
AGCGCCATTCCGGAAACCACGCCGAACTACTGAGGAGCGGCCATGAGCGATCACGTGCTGCTGATCACCGGCGCCTCATCCGGTATCGGCGCGGCATCCGCACGTCTGGCAGCGGCGGCCGGCTACCGGCTGGCGCTCGCCGCACGCTCCGAGGACAAGCTGCGGCAGCTGGTCGATGAAATCGGGCCGCAGCGCGCCCTCGCCATTCGCTGCGACGTGACCGATTACGCCGAGCAACAAGCCATGGTGCAACGCGTGCTCGATCACTACGGCCAGCTCGATGCGGTCTACGCCAACGCCGGCATCCCCGGCAGCGAGGGCGGTTTCAGCGGCGCCGATCCCGAAGTCTGGAAAACCATGCTGCTGACCAACGTCTACGGCGTCGGCCTGACCCTGCGCTGCACCCTCGCTGCGCTCAAGGCCAGCCGCGGTCATCTGCTGCTCACCGGCTCGGCAGCCGGGCGCTTCGTCATTCCCGGCTCGATGTACAGCGCCAGCAAATGGGCGGTGACCGGGATGGGTCTGAGCGTGCGCGAAGAACTGCGCGGCAGCGGTGTGCGAGTCACTCTGATCGAGCCGGGCATGGTCGACACGCCGCTGTTCGACAAGCCGCCAGCCTATGCCCTGCAACCGGAGGATGTCGGCCGCGCAGTGGTCTATGCCCTGTCGCAGCCGGCCCATGTCGACGTTAACGAAATCCTGATTCGCCCGACGCCGCCGGTCGACGGCGAGTAACCTCAGCGTTCATCGCTGCGCTGTTGCTGTTGTTGCAGGCGTCCCGACTCGATGATTTCCGCCCGCCCAGCCCCATCGCCGTGGCGATGCTCGCCGGCCCCCCGCACCCGCTGCAGCTGAATCACTTCACCTTTCTCCCAGGCATTTGCCGCAGGATCGGCCGTCGGCTGCGGGATCGACTCGCGACTGCGACGGATCGCCTGGGTATCCACGTCGAGACGGTCGTCACGGGCCTGTTCCAGCGCCGGGTCCAACTGGCCATCCGCGGTAAAGCCCATCATCAGCGCCGGAATTCCATAGGGCAGTTCCTTGTCGCGGTCGGTATGCCAGGTGTGCCAGGTCTTGCCGTAGGTGCTGACCACCTGCTCCATCAACTGCTTCTCCGCCACCTGCGGCAGGCCAGGTGCAACCAGCGAGCCGGACTTCACCTCGTAATTGTGGCTGTGCCAAAGCTTCTTCTCGTCCTCGGGCAGTGTCGCGAACAGGCGCGCGCTGATGATGTATTCGACCCCCATGAGCTTGGCATTGCTGCCATTGCCGTCGTAGATCAGCGCCTGCATCAGGTCCTCGTTCACCCGCGTGACGTAGTGGTGCGCCTCCATCTGCCCGTCCATGTCGCCGTTGTAGAAGTGAAAGCCGTTGAGGTACGCGCTCACTGCATCCAAAGGCGCCTTGCCCTGCAGCAGCTTCGCGCCAACCTCAAGGGTGCGCGTTTCGGCGCTTTTCGGCGCGCCCGCAGCGTCGGTATAGGACGCCGTATTGTGCTGCCCGCAGGCAGCCAACAGCAGCGCGGAACTCAGAACGAATAACTGTCGCATGGCTCGATCCCCTGCTTTGCTCATACAGAGTGACCAGAGCGCGGCCGCTTTTTCTTCATGGTCGCCAAGCCGGCCGGCAGAAACTTTTGCCCGCCGCGCCGGGTCGCTATGGGAGGCCGTTTCGGTCGTCAAACCCGAGGGGGACAGCCATGGGAAACCTGGCAGAGCAGCCACATTCGCACCCGGTACTCGCCGAACTCGACCTGTTGCTGCAGCGTTACCGGCAGGTTCGCGCCACCAGCGAGGCGATCTGCATGCCGCTGCAGGTCGAGGATTACGTCATCCAGAGCACGCCGGAAGTCAGCCCGCCGAAATGGCACCTGGCGCATGTCAGCTGGTTCTTCGAGACCTTTCTGCTGTTGCCTTATCTGCCCGGCTACCGGCGACTTAACGAGGCCTACGACTACCTGTTCAATTCCTACTACCAGACTCATGGCCTGCCCTTTCCGCGGGCGCGGCGCGGTGTGCTATCCCGCCCGGGTGTGGACGAGATCTATCGCTATCGCCGCCACGTCGACCAGGCCATGGGCGAACTGCTGAGCAATCCGCCGCGCGAGCAGGCTGCCGAAATCGTCCGCCGTGTCGGCCTCGGCCTGCAGCATGAGCAGCAGCACCAGGAACTGCTGCTGATGGACATCAAGCACATCCTCGCGCAGAACCCGCTGCACCCGGTTTATCGCGACGATCTCGCCCAGCCCCGGCCAAGCAGCCCCGAGCGCCCGCGCTGGCATGAATACACCGGCGGTGTGCAGCACATCGGGCATGCCGGCAGCGATTTCGCCTTCGATTGCGAAACCCCGCGACATCGCCAGTTCGTCGAGGATTTCCAGCTTGCCGAACGATTGGTGAGCAACCGCGAATACCTGTCGTTCATCACTGACGGCGGTTATGCCCGCCCGGAGCTGTGGCTGTCGGACGGCTGGGACCTGATCCAGCAGGCCGGCTGGAACGCTCCGCTGTACTGGCTGCGCGAGGACGCCAGCTGGCACGAGATGACCCTTGGTGGTCTGCGCCCGCTGGACCTGGAGGCACCGGTCTGTCACATCAGCTATTACGAGGCCGATGCCTTCGCACGCTGGGCCGGTGCGCGGCTGCCGAGCGAAGCGGAATGGGAAGTCGCCGCCGCCGACCAGCCATTGCGCGGCAATTTCCTTGAAAGCGACTACCTGCAACCGGTCGCCGCGCCGCCTGGCCATGACGGCCCGAGGCAGCTGTTCGGCGATGTCTGGGAGTGGACCGCCAGCGCCTACCTGCCCTATCCGGGTTTTCGCCCGCTGGAGGGCAGCCTCGGCGAGTACAACGGCAAGTTCATGTCCGGCCAGATGGTCTTGCGTGGCGGTTGCTGCGCCACGCCGGAATCCCACCTACGGGTCACCTACCGCAACTTCTTCCAGCCGGCGATGCGCTGGCAGTTCGCCGGGCTGCGCCTGGCCAGAGGGCTCTGAACATGGCGCTGGCAATTCACTTTCACGATCAGCTGCAACAGCCACACGACGCCTCGCTGCGCGACGAAACCCTCGCCGGGTTCGCCGCGAGCCCGAAATGGGCCTCGCCGAAGTTCTTCTATGATCGGCGCGGGTCCGAGCTGTTCGAGCAGATCTGCCAGCAGCCCGAGTACTACATCACCCGCACCGAGGAGCAGATTCTCGCCGAGGCGGCCAACGACATCCTCGATATCGCCGGCCCTCACAGCGACCTGATCGAGCTGGGCAGCGGCGCCAGCCGCAAGGTACGCCTGCTGCTGGAGGCACTACACCCGACCAGCTATCTGGGCATCGACATCTCCGAGGACTTCCTGCTCAGCAGCACCCAGCGGCTGGCGGCGGACTACCCGTGGCTGGAGGTGCATGCCGCCTGTACCGACTTTTCCAACGAGCTGAACCTGCCGGATGATTTTTCCAGCGAGCACCCGCTGATGTTCTTCCCCGGTTCCAGCATCGGCAACTTCACCCCAGGCGAGGCCGCGGCCTTTCTGCAGCGCTTGCACGATGTGCTGCCGGCCGGCGGCGGCCTGGTGATCGGCGTCGACCTGGTCAAGGACCGCGCGGTGCTGGAGGCGGCTTACAACGACCGCGCCCATGTCACCGCTGCCTTCAACCTCAACCTGCTGCAGCGCATCCGCAACGAGCTGGACAGCGACATCGACCCGTCACGCTTCGTCCATCGCGCCTTCTTCAACGAGGCCGAATCGCGCATCGAGATGCACCTGATCAGCCCCGATGCGCAGGACGTGACCATCGAAGGCCGGCGCTTCCACTTCGATGCTGGGGAAAGCCTGCATACGGAAAACTCCTACAAGTACACGCTGGAATCCTTCGCTGCCCTGGCCGATGCCGCCGGCTTCGACTGTCGCGGTCAGTGGACCGACCGGCGCGGGCTGTTCAGCGTCAACTACCTCGAGCGACGTTGAACCATGCCAGAACGCGCCTCCACCCTGTTCACCCTCGGCCTCGGGTTATTGAGCGCCCTCGCCGCCTTTCCGGCAGCTGCAGAAGATCCCATCCGCATCACCCAGCTCAAGCGCTGCGGCGACCTCTTCGCCGAGGATTCGCTGAGCTGGTGCCTGAGCGCCAAAGGCCTGCCCCGCGGCGAGGTGCAGCCGTACCTCAACGGCGAGCGAGTGGCTGCCGACACGCTCCAACGCGACGGCAAGCAGCTGCGCCTGACCCTAGCGCCGGACGCGGTGCGCAGCGGCCCGCTGTGGCTGGAACGCGACGGGCAACGCAGCAATCCGGTCTGGCTCTCGGCTGGTCGCAGCCAGGTGCTCGCCGCCAAACCCGATGAAGTGGCGCGCAACATGGATGACCTGACCACCTACGTAGACTTGGTCAGCCTGATCATCGAGGAGGATCACGAAGGCCTGGACAAGGCGCGGCGGCTCGCCGAGAAGTACGGCGCCAAGGTGGTCGGCGCCATACCGCCGCTGAACACCTATCAGCTGCGCCTACCAGTGAAAGATCTGACCGAGCGCGACGCCATGGTGCTGCGCCTGGGCAGCGAGGTGGGTGTGGATGCCGTGGTGATCGAGGAATCGGCCGCCGAGAACGACGAGCAGGAAACCGGCAAGACCGCGGATCAGAAGCGCCCGCAGAACCGCGAGTGGGCCGCCAACCGCTTCCTCGATGCGGTGGACTACTACCGCGA
>DNMQ01000439.1 GCA_003488145.1 Pseudomonas sp. | reverse complement strand
GGGCTGTTCCTCGCCCAGCCACAGCCGGGAGCCAGGGTGCAGGGCGTGTGGCCGCTGGTGGGGCTGAAGCTGGTGGTGCAGCCGCTGATTACCTGGTATCTGGCTTTTCAGGTATTCGAGCTGCCGACGCTGTGGGCCTATTCGGCGCTGCTGCTCAGCGCGTTACCCACCGGGACCGGGCCGTACATGCTCGCGGAATTTTATGGACGCGAGGGCTCGCGGGTGTCGCGGGTGGTGCTGCTGTCGACGCTGGGCTCGTTGATCAGCCTGTCGCTGATTCTGGTGTTGTTGCCGGTCTGATATGCGCGCTCACTTGCGCGTGGATAAGCCTGCGGCGTTATCCACCCTACGCCTGGCCAGTCGTAGGGTGGATAACCGCGAAGCGTTTTCCACACGGGAACGTTCAGCTCGTCGCCCGCGTCACTTCCAGCACCACGGCAGCGATGCGATCGCACTGGGTATAGGCCCCGCCAAGCAGCTCCTCGCCAAACACGTCCGGGTCGATCTCACGGTAGCCCCACTGCAGGTCGGTACGCTCCAGGCGCTGGCGCACCTCGGCCAGGAAGGGGTCCTGGTTGTCGATCATGGCGACCCCGGTATACAGCAGTAGCGTGCCGCCCGGCGCCAGGCGGCCGAGCGCGGCATCCAGAATCGCCAGCGACAGCCCGGCACCGAGCGGCCCGCCGCCGTGGCGATAGGCGCGCTGGTCGGTATCGACCAGATAAGGAGGATTGGCCAGCACCAGATCGAACTCGCCTTGTGCGTTGCTCAGCAGGTCGCTGCGTTCGGCGCGCAGGTTGTTCGCCCCAGCCAGCGCTGCGTTGATACGCGTCAAGCGCAGCGCTTCCGGATTGATATCCACCGCCAGCACTTCGGCTTGCGGTCGCGCCAGGGCAGCGAGAATGGCGCCGGCGCCCGAGCCACAGCCGATGTCCACCACGCGGCGGATCTCGCCGGCATGCTGATTCAGATGGCAGCAGATGGCGCTGGCGAAACGGTAGGTGTCCGGGCCGAAGAACACCGCGTCGGTGGCTTCGGTGGGAAAGGCCGAATGCAGGAACAGCTGCCCGTCGAGGCTGGACAGGCGCACCTTGGAGCGCCAGCGCGAGCCGTAGGGTTCCAGCACGTCAGACTGATCCATCAGGCTGAACAGCGGTGGTGGCAGCAGTTCGTGCTGGAACGGGCGGCTCCAGCCGAAAACCCCGGGCAGGTCATCGGCGAGCGCATTTTCCGGGCGCTGATTGACTCGTTCATGGGTCAGCGGTGTGGGCGTGATGAAGTGATAGCCGCGATCCCGCAGGGCCTGGCCCAGGTGCAGCAGCGCGCGGTCCTGCGCATTGTCCATGGTCATCGTCGCGTTCCTTGGTGGTGCCTTCAGTTGAACAGTCCGTTGAACAGCCGCGTGGCCAGCAGGCCGGCGGCGGTGTGGTGGCGTTGCGGAGCGAGCAGTGGCAGCAGCAGGCGCATGCGCGCGGCGCGATCGGGCAGGCGCGCCACCTGCTGCTCGAGCAGCTGCAGTTCCTCGTCGAAATCGTTGCCGCTGACGGATTCCGCCGGTTGCGGTGCGCTCGGCTCCTGTGGCGCGCGGCGCGCGTTGAACAGCGCCTGCCGCTGCAGCAGCGCGCCGCGCGGGCTGCGCTTGCTGTCGGCCTGCCAGTCTCCGGCGATCCAGTCATGGATCATCTGCTGTTCATAGGCGCTGAAGACGCCGAACATCGGCGCCTGTTCGCCGGCGATCAGCTGCCAGAAGCGGCTTTCCTGCGGGTCATGGCCGCGCTTGATCCAGCCGCGCTTGTCCAGCACGGAGAGAAACTGTTCGACGTCCTCGGCCAGCCACTGATTGACCGTGCGGCCTTCGAAACGGCAGTAGTCGGAGTGTACGAACTGGCCGACCGCCGCCTTCTTCTCGAGGATGCGCTGCACCTCCCGAGACAGATCGAAGTCGCCGATCACCGAGACGGTGCTGGCGCCGAGGTCGTTGAGCCGGTAGCCGTTGCGCACCCGTCGATAGAACTCCGCGCTGTCGCCGACCTGCGGCAAGGCATCCAGCACGCCCTGCACGGCTTTCTTGGCGTGGCCGTTGTCGGCGTTGTCGACGGTGACATGCAGGGTGAAGTAGTAGGGGTCGATGCCCAGCTCGGTCAGCTCGTAGGCGGTGATCAGCAGGTGCAGCGGTAACTGTTCGTAGCCCAGGTTGAAGCCGATCACTTCCGGCAGGAACTGCTCGGCATGCTCGGCCAGTGCCAGCTGGATGGCGCCCTGGACGAAGTGCTCGTCGTCCAGCTCCTGCCAGTCATCGCAGCCCTGGCTGGCCAGCAGCTTGCGGTAGAGCACCACATGGTTCTTCTCCGGCAGGCCTTCGCCGAGCTCTTCCAGATAGGTCTGGATCAGCGCGGTGAAGCGCGCATCGTCCCAGCGCTGCAGCAGGCCATAGAGCCAGGCGCCATCGACCAGCTTGGTCGGTGCCACCCCGCGGAGGAAATGCAGAGCATGGGCCTTGCTGGCGAAATAGCGGCGCGGACCGCCGGCACGGCGCTGGTCCAGGTAAGCCTGATACTGGCGTCCGACCACTTCGGTGCGCCGCATGACCCAGGCTTCCAGGCTGGCCGGGTCCTCCGGCAGGTCGGACGGCAGCGCAGCGGCGGCCTCGAGCTGCGCACGCAGGTACTCCGCAGCGCTGTCGCGTGATTGCGCGTCGACCTCGCGGGCAAGGGCGAAGTACAGCGCCCGTGAGGGCTGATCCTGCTCCGGGTGAAGGGCAGGAGTGATCGGCAGGCTGCGAGAAGTCAGTTGCATGATTCTGTTCTATGGCAGTTCTAGTCCAGTTTTGGCTGCCGGGCCTGTGGTTTAGTTCAGCTGCACCGCCGAGCGGCCATCGGTCCAGAAAAGCGCCGTTACGCTGCAACTTCCGCCGCCACGTCTCCTCCCAATCGATAGAGCCACCCGGACGGGCCGGGCATGGCCACAGGTACGCGAGGAGCAGCTGATGAGTCAGAACGACCAGGGTCGCGAGAGCATCGAGTCCATCGACCAGAGCGGCGACGCCCACGAGCAGAATCCGGAAACCACGTCCACCCAGGGCGAGGTCGCCGGTGGTGACGAAGCCGACGTACCCGGCGGCGCCTACAACGTGCCGCCGGGCCTGGCCGAGGAGGTGAGCGAAGAGAACGCCTCGCGCGAGTCGCAACGCAAGCCTTGATCAACGAAGGGGCTGATCTGGATCGCAGGGTTTGGCTGATCAGGGCGAGTGCGCTTAATTTTTGTCGGCAATGGGTCGCCTGCTGGCTCTATCACTGCCATCTGCCGAGCAACGGGCATGCGCCAACACAGTCGCTTCAGCTTCCGCCATATCAGCCGCATCCAGGTCAGCAACCGTTTGAATGGCGAACCCATGGGCTATGTCGCCGACCTCTCGCTGGGAGGGCTTCGCCTGGTCGCCAGCCAGCCACTCGCGGTGGGCGGCTGCTATGAGATGGTGCTGCATGTGCCGGGTCACGGCGAGCGTGTCCGGCAGGTCGAGGCTGTGGTGATCTGCCAGTGGTCGCGCAAGGATTCACGCCGCGACAGCTTCGAAATGGGCTTCGCCCTGGACCGGCCCTCCGCCGAGTTCACCGCGCTGGTTGCCGAACAGGCACCGCAACGACGCAAGCTCTACTGACGACCGCGCTCCGTTAGCCGAGGGTGCCGAGAATGTTGACGCCGACGCGGTCAGGAATCTCGTTCTGCGAGAGCACGTGCAACCCGGGGCTGAACACGCGGGCGTAACGCGCGAGTAACGGACGCAGCTGCGGCATCACGGTGAGGATCGGCGGATGGCCGTCCTTGCGCAGTTTTTCCTTCACTACCGGCATGCTGTTCTGCAGCTGGTTGAGCAGGCTCGGTTCCACCGGAATGTTGTCCAGGCTTACCGGCCCCGCCTGCTGAGCGATGGCCAGGGCGTTGAGCAAGGTGTTTTCCAGCGCATTTTCCAGCACGAACACGCCCAGTTCACGACGGTCGCCGGCGACCATCGAAACGATGCTGCGGCGCAGCGCGTAGCGCACGTCGGCGGCCAGCAGCACCGGGTCCTTGGTGGTCTCGCTGCATTCGAGCAGGGTGCTGGCGATGGTTTCGATGTCCCGCAGCGGCACTTCTTCCAGCAACAGCTGACGGTACACACGCATCTGTTGGGTGTAGCTCAGGGCGGCTTTCAGGCTTTCGGCGAGCTTCGGAGCCTGTACTGTCAGGCGCTGCATCAGATGCTCGACGTCGTCGTGCTTGAACAGGTCCGGCAGATGCTCGCGGATCACCTTGTTCAGGTGCGTGGCGATGACGCTGGCGCAGTCGATCACCTGATAGCCGAGGTTCAGCGCACGGGACTTGTCCGTCGGCTGGATCCATACCACCTGCATGCGATAGGCCGGGTCGGTGCCGAGGATGCCGTCGATCTCGCCGTACAGCTCCGGCGACGGAATCGCCATCAGGCGGTCGGCGTGCAGCTCGGCGCCGTCGATCTTCTCGCCGTTGATGTAGATGTCGTACTGCGAGGCCTTGAGCCTGAGGCTGTCGCGGATCTGCACTTCCGGAAGCAGAAATCCGAGGTGCTCGGACAGCGTCTGGCGCACGCCGCGTACCCGCGCCGGCAGCGGTGCACCGGAGGCTTCGTTGACCAGCCCGACCAGCTTGTAGCCGAGCGATACCGACAGCCGTTCGACCAGCGGGATGTCTTCCCAGGCCAGCGATTGCGCCTTTTCCTTGTCCATCGCCTGGCCGATGGCCTGGATGTCCTTGAGATCGGCACCGGCGGCTGGTGGCTCGTGCAGCGATACGCGCCAGGCGATGAAGGCGATCAGTGCGGCGAAACCGATGAATGCCAGGTGCGGCATGCCCGGCACCATGCCAAGCACGAAGAGTATTCCGGCCACGGTGTACAGCGAGGCCGGGTTGGCCAGCAGCTGGCGCTGTACCTGGCTGGTGATATCGCTGGATTCGTTGATGCGGGTAACGATGATCGCTGCGGCAGTTGACAAGAGCAGCGCCGGAATCTGCGCCACCAGGCCGTCACCGATGGTCAGCAGGGCGTACTGTTTGAACGCCTCGCCGGCGGCCAGATCGTGGACGAACACGCCGATGGCGAAACCGCCGAAGAGGTTGATCAGCAGGATCAGGATGCCGGCGATGGCATCGCCGCGGACGAACTTCGAGGCGCCGTCCATGGCACCGTAGAAGTCGGCTTCCTTGGCCACTTCCTGGCGCCGCGCCTTGGCATCTTCCTGGGTCAGCAGGCCGGCATTGAGATCGGCGTCGATGGCCATCTGCTTGCCGGGCAGGGCGTCCAGAGTGAAACGCGCGGTGACTTCGGATATCCGCTCGCCGCCCTTGGTGATGACGATGAAGTTGATGATCATCAGGATCACGAACACCACTAGGCCGACGATGAAGTTGCCTCCAATCACCACCTCGCCAAAGGCCTCGATCACCTTGCCCGCGGCGCCCGTGCCCGAGTGGCCTTCGAGCAGCACCACGCGGGTCGAGGCGACGTTCAGCGTCAGGCGCATCAGCGTGGTGACCAGGATCACCGTGGGGAACAGTGAGAAGTCCAGCGGGCTCTTCGACGATACGCTGACCAGCAACACCAGCACTGCCATGGCGATGTTGAAGGTGAACAGGATATCCAGCAGCTGCGGCGGCAGCGGCAGGATGATCATCGCCAGAATCGACAGGATGATCAGCGGAATGCCGATCCGGCCACTGCGGAAGGTCGGCGTCAGTTTCTGCATCAGGCTCATGAGCGCGCTCGGTTGAACAGTTCTTCGGGGATGTGGATGTTGCTGGCCAGTGCCGGTTTGCCCTGGCGTCTGCCCTGCCTCCAGGCCTTGAGCTGGAGGATGTAGGTCAGCACATGGGCCACCGCTGTATAGAGCGGTGCGGGAATCTGCTGGTTGACCTGGGTGCTGTAGTAGATCGCGCGGGCCAGCGGTGGCAGCTCGATTACTTCCAGCGCGTTGGTCTGGGCCATCTTGCGGATGTACAGGGCCATTTCATCGACGCCGCGGGCGATGACGAACGGCGTTTCGGCCTTCTTCGGGTCGTATTTGAGCGCCACGGCATAGTGGGTCGGGTTGACGATCACCACGTCGGCATCCTTGATCACCTTGGTGATCTGCCGCTGCGCGAGCTGGCGCTGCAGCTGCTTGATGCGCGCCTTCACCTCGGGCCGACCTTCCTGGTTCTTGTGCTCTTCCTTGCGCTCCTGCTTGGTCATGCGCATTTTCTTCAGGAAAAAGAAGCGCTGCAGCGGGATGTCGATGAAAGAGAACAGCACGAACACCAGCAGCAGCGAGATCGCCAGGTCGAAGGTCAGCGAGAAGGCGCCACCGATGGCGCTGAAGATGTCCGTGCGCTGCAGTGCGATCAGCCGTGGCGCGGCGTAGGACAGCTGCCAGGCGGCGATGCCGAGCAGCGCGGAAATCTTCAGCAGCGACTTGGCCAGCTCGCTCCAGTTCTGCGCGCCGACCATCCGCCTCAGCCCGGTGATGGGGTTGAGCTTGCCGAAGTTCGGCGCGAAATTCTTCGAGGCGAACACCCAGCCGCCCGGCACCAGGGCGAACACGATGACCAGGATCGGCGTCAGCAGCAGCGGCAGCAGCACGCTGATGAACACCAGCAGGTTGTGCAGCAGGATCACCTGCACATCGTCGATGCCGATCTCGCTCTGATGAAAGTCGATGTAGGAGTAGCTGAAGCTCTGCTGCATGCCGTCGAGGAACAGTCCGGCGCTGAGCTTGAGCAGCAACAGCGTGGCCAGCAGCGAAACGGTGGTGGCGACGTCCTTGGAGCGGGTTACCTGGCCGTCGTCGCGACTCTTCTTGAGTTTCTGCTCGGAGGCCTCTTCGGTCTTTTCCTGACTGCTGTTCTGCTCAGACATGGCCGCTGCTCCTGAGCAGTACGCCGATCTTGTCCAGCAGGTCGCGGGTCAGATGCAGGTAAGCCTCGGCAAGGTTCGGCAGGGTCAGGTAAATCAGCGACAGACCGGCCAGGATCGCCATGGGAAAGCCCAGCGAGAACAGGTTCATCGCCGGCGAGATGCGATTGAGCAGGCCGAAGCAGAACTGCACCAGGGTCATGCAGAAGACGATCGGCAGGGCGATCAGCAGCGCGGCCGAGATCACCCAGGCCATCGACCAGGCGATGGTCTGCAGGCCGTCGTAGAACAGCCCGCTGCCGATCGGCCAGTAGACGAAGCTCTGGTAGATGATGCTCACCGTGACCAGATGGCCGTCGATGGCGAAGAACAGCAGCGCGAGCAGGATGAAGTACAGCTGGTAGATGATCGACGCCGAGGACACGCCGTTCATGGGGTCGTTGAACACCGCCATGGACAAGCCGAGCTGGGTCGAGACCACATCGCCGATCAGCGTGAACACCGTGAACACCAGCAGCAGCGCCAGGCCCAGCAGCAGTCCCATGGCGATCTGCTCGATGGAAGCCAGCATGCCAGCCAGCGACAGCGGGTCGAGATTGGGCGGCGCCGGCAACGCCGCGCCCAGCACCAGGGTCAGCGCCAGCGCCAGGAGGATGCGTACACGCACGCTGATCGCCTTGTGACTGAACATCGGCGCCAGGCTGAACACGGCCATGATCCGGCAGAACGGCCACCAGTAGGCGAGCAGCGATTGCAGGTATTGGCCGGCGTGCATCAGGGGATCGTTGGGCATGATTCAGCCGACCAGGCGACCCGCCTGCTGGAAGGTTTCGATAAACAGATCGCTCAGCGTGCGCAGGATCCAGTGCCCGGCGAACACCAGCATGCCGAGGGTGATGAGCAGACGTGGGAGGAAGCTCAGCATCTGTTCGTTGATCTGGGTGGCGGCCTGGAAAATGCTGATCAAGAGGCCGCCGAGCAGGCTCGGGACGATCAGCACGCAGACCACCAGGACGATCACGTGGATGGCGTTGGAGACGATATGGACGGCGGTGTCGGGGGTCAGCATTGGGGCACCAGGGAGGTGGTTTGCGTGCCGCTTGGCGTTGCGGCGTGCAAAGCGTTTGGGCTTTGGGTTCGCTGAGTGAGCCCTATTGACCTAGTTGGCAGGCGCATTGGTTTCGCCCTGCTGGGCGAGTCCCTTTTGGCAGTCGCCCGGATGGCCGGCCCCCCAAAAGGAACCAAAAAGTCTTGCCCCTCCATCCGGGTCTCGCTGCGCTCGACTTCCCTCATTCCATCCACGCTCCGGGGGCCGGCGTACAAGGGCCATCCATGGCCCTTTACGCCTCTCGCGGCATCCATGCCGCTCGCTCTCCTCCACGCGGATTCCATTCGGCCTACTGAAAGGGGGGGTTGGTGTCGCCTGTCAGGCCGTGCGCGTAGGAACAAGCGAATCGATTTTTTGCTTTCGTTGCTTGGACACTTCCAGGCACCTCGGTCTCTAATCCCCTTCAGGAGGCCGAGCGTAGGCGTTGCGTAGGGGGTCGCGAGGCATGGATGCCGAGCGAGGAGCGATGGGCCAGGGATGGCCCTTCGCGACGACCCCCGGAGCAGCGCCGAA
The DNA here is from genome assembly GCA_003488145.1 of Pseudomonas sp. GTDB lineage: Bacteria > Pseudomonadota > Gammaproteobacteria > Pseudomonadales > Pseudomonadaceae > Stutzerimonas. The sequence goes on along the minus strand of DNMQ01000439.1, from coordinate 42,475 downwards.
GCGAGGGAAGTTTTGCGCAGCAAAACCCGGATGTAGGGGTGGCCTTCTTTTTGGTTACTTTTTCTTGGCCAGACAAGAAAAAGTGACGCGCCGTGCGAGGCGCAACCTGTAGTCCCAGCCGAGGAAAGCGTAGCGCCGAATGCCGGTGTTTGGGCCGACAAAGGTAGGGCATCGCAGCCAAGGTCGCTCTCACAAACGCGCCCTGCCTCCCCACTCTCCAAACCCCACCGCACGGCCAACGCTTTCATCCCCATCACCTAAAACGGCTGAATACTGGTGGTCAACGTCCCCATCAACAGCGCCCAGCCGTCGACCAGCACGAACACCATCAGCTTGAACGGCAACGAAATCATCATCGGCGAGAGCATCATCATGCCCATCGCCATCAGCACGCTGGCCACCACCAGGTCGATCACCAGAAACGGCACGAAGATCATGAAGCCCAGCTGGAACGCGGTCTTCAGCTCGCTGAGCACGAACGCCGGCAGCAGCAGCGAGAAATCCAGGTCGTCGAGGTTTTCCGGCAGCTGTTCGCCGGCCAGGGCCACCATGGTTTCCAGGGAATTCTTGTTGGTCTGCGCGAGCATGAAACCGGCGAGGCTGCCCTTGGCCGAGTCCAGCGCCTGTTCGAGGGTGATCTCGTCGTTCTGGAACGGCTCGTAGGCCTGGCTGTGGATGTCCTGCCAGACCGGGCGCATCACCAGCAGGGTGACGATCAGGGCGATGCCGATCAGCACCTGGTTCGGCGGGCTCTGCTGCAGGCCGATGGCTTGGCGCAGGATGGCCAGCACGATGATGAAGCGGGTGAAGCAGGTCATCATCATCAGCATCGCCGGCAGGAAGCCGAGCAGCGTCATGATGATGAGTATCTGCAGCTTCACCGAAAACTCCTGGCCGTTCTCGGTATCGTTCAGGTTGAACAGGGTGATCTCGCCGCCAGCGGCCTGGGCTGCCAGGGGCATCAGCCCGATAAGCAGCAGGGCGAGCAGGCTCAGGCCGCGACGCAGGTTCATGGCGTGAAGGCGTCCAGGCTGGTGCCGGACAGTTCGACGATGCGCAGGCCGTAGTTGCCGTTCATCACCACCACCTCGGCCTTGGCGAAGAGAGTGCCGTTGACCTTCACGTCCAGCGGTTCGCCGGCCAGCTTGTCGAGCACGATGACGCTGCTGGTATCGCACTCCATCAGTTCCTTGAGCGAGATCTCCGCCGAGGCGACCTCAAGGGTCACGTTCACCGGAATCTTGCCGAAGAAGCTCAGGTCCTGGCGCTGTGCAGGTGCCGCGGCAGGCGCTTCGAGCGCGGTGGCGTCGACGGCATCCAAGCTGAGGTCGCCTTCGTTGATGAGGTTTTCGAATTCGTTGTCGGAAAGATGGCCGTTCATTGGGGGTTCACGCTTTCAAGTGAAGTAAGGAACAGGGCCCCGTCCTCTTCGAAGATGGTGCCGCGATAGAGCTTCTGCTGGTTGATGCGCACCTCGTAGCGGTCCAGCGGGCGCAGCATCAGGATGTCGTCGAGCTGCAGCGCGAGAACCTGCGCCAGCGGCATCTGCGCCGACGCGACCACGCAATCGAGGCGCACCGGCAGGTGCTTGATGTGATCGATGGGATTGCCCGGCAAGCGCGCCGGTGCCGGGCCGGCCAGGCGACTGGTCAGCTCGTCGACCAGGTCGGTATCCAGATAGATGTAGATCGAGGAGCGACTACCGGTGATATGGCTGATGTACTCGTACTCGGCCACATACTCCCAGCTGGTCTCTTCATAATCGTTGCGGTAACTGTCGAGTTTGCCGAACGTCTCACCGGACAATATCGAGCGGGCGAAGATATCGGTGATATCCATGCCCAGACGATTACGCATGCGCTGTTCGGATGTGCTTATCGGCGGCGTGTCCTGACTGGCAATTACGGTGCCGCCGTAATAACACTCCAGTGCTTCAGTCAGTAATGCACGGTCAATGGAAAATCCAACTTTGCCCATGGGCGAGCGATAGATGCAGTCCGGCTCTTCGCTGCGCTCTTCCTGAACATCGATGCGGTTCAGTTCGAGATTGATCCGATAATTGCGCAGAAAATAATCGCCGATCAGTCGCGGATTCTTGTTGGTACTTTCCTTTATGTATTGCGGGATCTTGTGGTGATGCCGTCCCAGCTTCTGCGATTTCAATACAGTCAGGCTTTGGGCGGGCACGCCATGGTGGACTTTTGAATTGCCAGTCATGTTGTGAACTGTATTTCCTGGGGTCGGTGAACACGGCGGCAATACCGCTGGCCATTTATGCAGACGATTGCTGGCTGGCACGGGTGTTTTCCGGGCACGGCTCTAGCGTGCCGCCATCCTAGGCCTGGGCGCGTGAGAGCGTTAAATCAAGAGATATCAAATGAGCTTTTTTGAGGTCATCTGGCATCCATTGATTTCAATTAAGCAGAACTGATTGGGGGATTGATCTGGCGTCCTGATAGCGTGCGCGCACTTGTTCGGGAAAGCCGGCGAACAGCGCGCTGGATCATGCGGGTCAGAAGTCGAAGACGACGTTTAGTTCCGAAAAATTAAATAGATTTTATTTTCGCGTATCCGTTTGACCACTCGGGTGGTGGTAGGTGGAGCGCAAGGTGGTCACATTGAAAAGTGTCAGTCAGGCAATGAAATACGCATGCGACGAGCTATTCGATGAATTGCCCAGGAAGAAGGTTGCGATTATTGGTGCCGCCCGCGATGTGGTATGCGACTTTCTTCAGGCAGGTTTGCGCCGGCAGGGTTGCGAGGTTACCCGCCATGACGATTTCGATGGATTCGGCAGAGGCAATAGCACTGCCGTTTCCTTGGTTTTTGTAGTTGCTGGAAGTCTGCTGCCGCGCTCGTTATATGCGCAGGTGGAACTGCTCGCACGGCGGGTGCCCAATACAAGTGTCATTCCGGTTGTCGAATATGCCGACCAGGAAAAGGCCGCCACTCTGCTGGAACTGGGATGCGTCGATTACCTGCTGTCGCCGTTCAGTGAAACCCAGCTGCACGCGTTGCTGCGTCGACAGGCCTGCGCCGAAACGGCCCAGGAGAGCTTCGTTTCCTGTTCCCAGTCCGGTCGCCGACTGCTGGCCATGGCTCAGCGCGTTTCCCTGACCCGTGCGCCGATCCTTATCACCGGCGAGACCGGCACCGGCAAGGAACTGATGGCGCGCTACATTCATCGCTTCTCTGCCAGCCCGGACGCCCCGTTCATCGCGGTCAACTGCGCGGCGATCCCCGAGCAGATGCTCGAGTCAATTCTATTCGGCCACGAGAAGGGCGCTTTCACCGGCGCGGTGAGCGCCCAGCCCGGCAAGTTCGAGCAGGCCAACGGCGGCACCCTGCTGCTCGACGAGATCGGCGAACTGCCGCTGGGGCTGCAGGCCAAGTTGCTGCGGGTGCTGCAGGAGCAGCGTGTGGAGCGTCTGGGTGGGCGCCGCGAGATCGAGCTGAACGTGCGCATCATCGCCGCGACCAACCGCGATCTGCAGCAGGAAGTGGCCGAGGGCCGTTTCCGTGCCGACCTCATGTTCCGTCTCGACGTACTGCCGCTGCATATCAGCCCGCTGCGCGAGCGCAAGGAGGACGTGCTGCCGCTGGCGCGCCGTTTCATCAGTAAATACGCACCGCAGGAAGCTCACGACGAATTGCTCACCGATGACGCCTGCCGCGCGCTGTTGCAGCACGACTGGCCGGGCAATGCCCGTGAGCTGGAAAACACCGTGCAGCGTGCACTGGTGCTGCGCAACGGGTTGTTCATCCAGCCACAGGATCTCGGCCTCGCAGCACCTGCTGCCGCATTGCCACGTGCCGAGAAGCCGCTGCTGCTCGCTGCGGAGAACGGCAAGGCGGCACTGCGCGCCAGTGGCAAGTGGGCCGAGTACCAGCATGTGATCGACACCATTCGCCGCTTCGACGGCCATAAGGCCAAGGCCGCGGCGAGCCTGGGCATGACCTCACGGGCGCTGCGCTACCGCCTCAATGCCATGCGCGAGCAGGGTATCGAGCTGAATTTCTGATCCAGACACCTATAATTGCTGAAACAGGGGAGAGCCAGCGATGAGTTCAATCACGCAGGTCCAGCAGCAAATGCTGGGTCGCATGCAGCAGCTCGCGGATGTCGCGGGGAGTCCGGCGATCAAGCCGGCTAACCAGGCGTCTGCCGATGCTGGCGGCCTGTTCATGGCCGCGATGCGCTCGGTGGATGCCCAGCAGCATCAGGCTGGCGCGGCGATGGCGGCGGTCGACAGCGGCAAGAGCGATGATCTGGTTGGCGCGATGATCGACAGCCAGAAGGCCAGCGTGTCGTTCTCCGCCCTGCTGCAGGTGCGCAACAAACTGACCACGGCGTTCGATGACGTCATGCGAATGCCGCTTTGATCGGTCGAGAGAGCTAAGACGTGCTGCAGAAAATCAAATCCAGGATGCCCGCAGGCGGGCTGCAACTCGATCCGCGCGTCACGCTGGCTGGCATGGCGGTGATCGCCGCGGCGCTGGCAGTGGCCGTGGCGTTCTATCTGTGGCGCGACAACGGCTCGTTCCGCCCGCTGCATGGTGCCGGCGAATCGTTCCCGGCTGCCGAAGTGATGCAGGTGCTCGACGGCGAAGCGCTGCAGTATCGCATCCATCCGCAAAGTGGCCAGATCCTGGTGCGTGAGGATCAGCTGGCACAGGCGCGGCTGCTGCTCAACGCCAAGGGCGTGAAGGTCGCGCAGCCGGCCGGCTACGAGCTGTTCGACAAGGAGGAGCCGCTGGGCACCAGCCAGTTCGTCCAGGACGTGCGCCTCAAGCGCAGCCTGGAAGGTGAGCTGGCGCGCACGGTGATGGCGCTCAAGGGCGTGCAGCATGCGCGGGTTCATCTGGCGCAGGAGGAGAACAGTTCCTTCGTGGTCAGCAAGCGTGCGCCAAGCAAGGCCTCGGTGATGTTGCAGCTGGAGCCGGGCTACACGCTCACCCACGAGCAGGTTGGCGCGATCATCAACCTGGTCGCCAACAGCGTGCCGAACCTCAAGCCCGAGGATGTCGGCGTGGTCGACCAGTACGGCGCGCTGCTTTCGCGCGGTCTCAACGTCGGCGGCGGGCCGGCGCAGAACTGGCAGGCGGTCGAGGACTATCAGCAGAAGGCGGTGGCCAACATCGAACAGGTGCTGGCTCCGGTGCTCGGGCTGGGCAACTATCGCATCAGCGTCGCGGCCGATATCGACTTCAGCCAGAAGGAGGAGACCTTCCAGTCCTACGGCGATACGCCACGGCTGCGCAACGAGGTATTGCTCAACGAGAGCGCGCTGGATCAGCTTGCCCTGGGCATACCCGGTTCGCTGGCCAACCGCCCCGTGGCGCCGCCGAAGGAAGGCGAAGAACCTGCGCCGGCCAAGACGGAAACCAAGGGTGCCACTTCGCTGCGCGAGGAATCGACTCGCCAGCTGGATTACGACCAGAGCGTGGTGCACGTCAAACACGCCGGCTTCGCCCTGCGCCAGCAGAGCGTGGCAGTGGTGCTCAATGCCGCGGCCGCGCCTGAAGGTGGCTGGACCGACGAGGCTCGCGCCGAAATGGAGGCGATGGTGCGCAGCGCCGTCGGCTTCAAGCAGGAGCGTGGCGATCTGCTCAGCCTCAGTGTGCTGCCGTTCGCCGCCGTCGAGCCGATCGAGGAGGTCGTGCCCTGGTGGGAAAACACCCAGATTCATGCGCTGGCCAAGGTCGGCGTCGCCGGGTTGATCGCCCTGCTGTTGCTGCTGATCGTTGTCCGCCCGGCGGTACGCAATCTGACCCAGCGCAACGTCGCGGCATTACCCCTGAGCGAGGGGCTGGAAGGCAGCCTGATCGAACCGGGCGCGCCTGCGGCACTGGAAGGCGACAGCCGGCCGGCGCTGGCCAGCCCGCGCGAGCCCGGCGGACCGCACATCTTCGGTGAGCTAAATCCGCTCTCGGAGATTCGCCTGCCGGCGCCGGGTTCGGGGTTGGAGCTGCAGATCGAGCACCTGCAGATGCTCGCCAAGAACGATCCCGAGCGTGTCTCGGAAGTCATCAAGCACTGGATAGGGCGCAATGAAAGAGACCTCAACCCAGCCGGCTGAAGGCAGCCAGGCGTCCGCCCGCGAGATCAAGGCGCGGCCGGTGCAACTGCGCTCGGTCAGTTCGCTGGATCAGGCGGCAATCCTCATGCTGAGCATGGGCGATGAGATTTCCGCAGGCATCCTGCGCAACTTCTCCCGCGAAGAGATCATCAGCATCAGTCAGGCGATGGCACGGCTGTCCAACGTCAAGCAGCCCATGGTTTCCGACGTCATCAGCCGCTTCTTCGACGACTACAAGGAGCAGAGCAGCATCAAGGGCGCCTCGCGCAGCTACCTGGCCGGCATGCTCGGCAAGGCGCTCGGCGGCGACATCACCCGCTCGCTGCTCGACTCGATCTATGGCGAGGAAATCCGCGCCAAGATGGCCAAGATGGAGTGGCTCGATCCCAAGCAGTTCGCCGCGCTGATCGCCAAGGAGCACGCGCAGATGCAGGCGGTGTTCCTCGCCTTTCTGCCGCCGGGCATGGCCACCGAGGTGCTCGAGTGCATGCCGGCCGAGCGTCAGGACGAGCTGCTGTATCGCATCGCCAACCTGTCCGAGGTCAACAGCGATGTGATTGCCGAGCTGGAGCAGCTGATCGACCGCAGCCTCAAGGTGCTCAGCACCCAGGGCTCGCAGGTGCGCGGGGTGAAGCAGGCGGCGGACATCATGAACCGCTTCAAGGGCAACCGCGACCAGATGTTCGAGCTGCTGCGTGCGCATAACGAGGAGCTGGTCGGCAAGATCGAGGATGAGATGTATGACTTCTTCATCCTTTCGCGGCAGAACCAGGACGTGCTGCAGACGCTGCTCGAAGTGATCCCGCTGGACGAGTGGGTGGTCGCGCTGAAGGGCGCCGAGCCGGAGCTGGTCAAGGCCATTCAGGGCGCCATGCCCAAGCGCCAGGCGCAGCAAATGGAATCGATCAATCGGCGCCAGGGCCCGGTGCCGCTGAGCCGCGTCGAGCAGGTGCGCAAGGACATCATGGGTGTGGTGCGCGAGATGTCCGCCGATGGCGAGCTGCAGGTGCAGCTGTTCCGTGAACAGACGGTGGAATGACATGACGGTCAAGGTGATCAAGGGTGCCGACCGCAGCTGGCGGCCGTTCCGCTTTCCGCCACGGGTGAAGACCCCGGCACAGGCCGCGGCTGGTTTCGCCGACGATCCGGCGGCCCTGCAGCGCGCGGTGGCCGATGGCTTCCAGGAAGGCATCGACAAGGGCTACCGCGAAGGCCTGGAGCAGGGTCGCGAGGCCGGCCATCGCGAAGGTTTCCAGCGCGGGGTCGAGGATGGCAAGGCGCTGGGCCTGGAAGAGGGGCGCCAGCAGGGCTGCCGCGCTTTCGATGAGGCGGGTCAACCATTGGATCGCCTGATCGAGGCATTCGAAGGCTTTCGTCAGGAGTACGAGCAGGCCCGCCGCGAGGAGCTGCTGGAGCTGGTGCAGAAGGTCGCTCGCCAGGTGATCCGCTGTGAGCTGACCCTGCACCCGACCCAGTTACTGACCCTCGCCGAAGAAGCGCTGAGCGCCATGCCGGGTGATCAGGAAGACGTGCGCATCCACCTCAATCCGGAAGAGTGCGCGCGCATCCGCGAGCTGGCCCCCGAGCGTGCCGCGGCGTGGCGTCTGGTGCCCGATGAGAAGCTGCCGCTCGGCGAATGCCGCGTGCTGACTGCCCAGGCCGAAGCCGATATCGGTTGCCAGCAGCGCCTGGATTCGTGCATGGAAACCCTCGCCGAACACATCACGGCGCAGGGCTGACCGATGGCCCTGCGCGACAGCTTCCGCCTCGACGAGGCCCTGCGCTCGTTGGACAACGTGCAGCTGGCCAAGGTCAGCGGGCGGCTGGTGCGTGTCTCCGGCATGCTGCTGGAGAGCCTCGGCTGCCAGCGCATGACCGGCCAGCGCTGCTATGTCGAGCAGGGCGATGGCAGCATGCTGGAAGCGCAGGTGGTCGGCTTCAACCGCGATATCACCTACCTGATGCCGTTCAAGAAACCGGTCGGCCTGACCGCCGGCTCACGGGTATTCCCGGCGCCGGATGATGCCAAGCTGCATATCGACGAATCCTGGCTGGGGCGCGTGGTCAACGGCCTCGGCGAACCACTGGACGAACTGGGCAAACTCGGCGGCCGCGACCCGCTGCCGACCGAGCTGCCCTCGGTCAACCCGCTCAAGCGCAAGCCGGTCAGTGAAGCGCTGGATGTCGGCGTGCGCGCGATCAATGCCACCCTGACCCTGGGCAAGGGCCAGCGCGTCGGCCTGTTCGCCGGCTCCGGTGTGGGCAAGAGCGTGCTGCTGGGCATGATCACCCGGCAGACCAAGGCCGATGTGGTGGTGGTCGGGCTGATCGGCGAGCGTGGCCGCGAGGTGCAGGAATTCCTCCTGCATTCGCTGGGTGAGGAGGGCCTGAAGAAGGCCGTGGTGGTGGTCGCGCCGGCCAATGAATCGCCGCTGATGCGCCTGAAGGCCACCGAGCTCTGTCACAGCATCGCCGCCTACTTTCGCGACCAGGGGCATGACGTGCTCCTGCTGGTCGACTCGCTGACCCGCTACGCCATGGCCCAGCGCGAAATCGCCCTGGCTCTCGGCGAGCCACCGGCGACCAAGGGTTACCCGCCGTCGGTATTCGGCATGCTGCCGGAGCTCGTGGAAAGCGCCGGCAATGGCGCCAGCGACAACGGCAGTCTCAGCGCCATCTACACCGTACTGGCCGAAGGCGACGACCAGCAGGACCCTATCGTCGACTGCGCGCGAGCCATTCTCGACGGTCACATCGTGCTCTCGCGGCGCCTGGCCGAAGCCGGGCATTACCCGGCCATCGACGTCTGTGCCTCGGTCAGCCGCTGCATGAGCCAGGTCGGCCAGCCGGCGCACCTGGGCGCGGCGCGGCAGCTCAAGGAGTGCTACAGCACCTTCGAGAAGATTAAGGAGCTGATCCCGCTCGGCGGTTATACGCCGGGGGCCGACATCAAGACCGATCGTGCGGTGCAGCTGGCGCCGACCATCGAGCGCTTCCTGCGCCAGGAAGTAGGCGAGGCCGCCGAACTGGAAGCCAGCGTCGCCACCTTGCAGAGCATCCTCGGGAAACCGCGATGAAACAGCAGATCGAAACCCTTGGCAGGCTGGCCAGCCTGCGCAGCCACCGTGTGCGGCAGATGCTTGGCCGCGTGCAGTACCAGCAGAACCTCTGCCAGCGCTACCGCAACAACATCACCGGGCTGAGCCGTCTGTGCGGATTTTCCGTGCCGATGAGCACGCCGCTGCAGCGCGATAATCAGCAGCGCTACAAGGCCACCCTGTACAAGATGGTGGAACTGCAACGCCGCGAACTGGCGGTTGCCGAACAGGCGCTGGAGCGCATACAGCGCGAGCTGCTGCAGGCCATGCGCAGCGAGAAGGTGGTCGAGCATGTGATCGAGGGCAAGCTGCAGCAATGGCAGCAGCTGCTCGCCCAGCAGGAGCAGAAGATCCAGGACGGGCTGGCCGCCCAGGCCCACTGGCGTGCCAGCCATTGAGCGCCTTCCATCGGCCTGCCGCGGCGGGCGTGGAGGCGGCTCCCGGCGGTCGGTAGACTAGCCGCGCCCGGGCTGTGAACAGGCATTTAAGTTTCGTGCCCGGGCGGTCGCCTGTTTGGCTGTAACCACCGAGTTGGAAAGAAATCATGGAAATCAGCCGGCACTTCAAGCCCGCCCTGACACCGGCCACCGAGGCCAGCTCCACCCGCCAGACCACCGCGCGCCCGGCGCCGGAAGCCGCCGTGCGCCAGCCGGAAAGCCTGCCGCTGGAGCAGATGCACGACGCCCTGCGCGCCATGCCGGACATCGACCTGGACCGCGTTGCGGCGATCAAGCAGGCGCTGCAGCGCGGCGAGATCTCCACCGATCCTGCCGCGCTGGCCGGCAGCATGCTCGCCTATCACCGCGGAAGCGATGCGTGAACCAGCGTGACAAGCTGCTCGCGGTCGTCGCTGACGACCTGGAGCAGGATGGCGACGATTACCTGGCCCTGCGCGACCTGATGCAGGCGCTCTACGCGTTCCTGCTCGAGCGCGACAGCCCGGAAATCGATCGCCTCAATCTGCAGATCACCACGCGCGTCGAAACCCTCGCCCTGCGCGCCCAGCGCCGGGCCAAGGTGCTCGGCGCCTTCCGCCTGCAGGCCGATGCCGAAGGCATGCAGCGGCTGCTCGGCTGCTATCCCGACGACCAGGCGACGCGCCTGCGCGCGCTCTGGCAAAAGCTCGGCGCGCTGGCCAGCCAGTGCCAGCAGATCAACGAGCGCAACGGCAAACTGCTTGCCATGCACCACGAAATCCTCGGCCAGCTGCTGGCCGGCAGCCACGATGCGCGGCTGTACCAGCCGCAGCCGTACTGACTCTGCCATCGCGTCCGGCCCCCCCGGCACGACCACGGCGTCCCGTCTCCGCAGCCTGAGCAGCCCGCTCCAGTCCCGGGCTGCGTGTTGTTTCGTCGACCGGCTTAAGTCGCCCCCCCTTCTTCGTCGCCTTTGTTCTGAGAGGTTTCGCCGTCCGGGGCGAGGCGGAAGCGGCATTTCCCCGTTTCCTGTCGCGGCCGTCGAGCGGAAGTGCTTCTTCTGCGCCAATCGCGCAAAAGTGCTTTTAAATCAACGATTTGTGTATTGGCACTCAACTTGCTCTAGAGAGCACAGGAAGGGGATCGGCAATGGCGATAGATTCAGATTACGTAAAGCAGATGGCGACGCAGCTGGCGACCTACGAAGTTCAGTCTTCGCTGGACCGGCTCAATCGCAATGAAAGCAACTACAAGACCCAGCGTGACGCGCTGAGCAAGTTGCGCACCTCCCTGACCACGTTCAAGTCAGCCATGTCCGGCCTGAAGACCGGCAACGCCACGATGCTGGTCAACAGTGCCTCGTTCAGCCAGGACGGCTATGCCAGCGCGACGGTCGGCACCCAGGCTCAGCCCGGCAGCTACCAGTTCTATGTCGAACAGCTGGCCAGCAAGCAGCAGGTCGCCGTGCAGGGGCTGGTCGACGGCAGCCTGAGCGGAACCCTGACCCTCGAAGGGCAGGATTTTGCGCTGGCCGATTACGCCACGCTCGACGATGCAGCCAAGGCGATCAATGCCGCGGATCTCGGCGTACAGGCAACGCTCGTGCGCAGCAATGGCGAAGTCAGCCTGGTGATGACCAGTGCCGAAAGTGGCGCCGCCAATGCCTTCGCGGTGTCGCTCGCGGGCACCACGGCCACGACCACCACGCTGTCCACGGCGGCCGATGCGCAGATCCGCATGGGCGGCTCGTTCGGCAGCGGTGGCATCCTGCTGACCAGCTCGAGCAACAGCTTCGACAATGTCATCGACGGCGTCAGTCTGTCCGTGAACAAGGTGCACACCGCCAGCGACTCGGCGCTTACGCTGACTGTCGGCCAGGACCAGAGCGCCACCAAGGGCAAGGCACAGAGTTTCATCGATGCGTTCAACGCGCTGATGACCAGCTTCGATTCGCTGACTGCCAGCGGCAGCGACAGCAGCGCCCGTGGTGCATTGGCTGGTGACTCCAGCATCCGTTCCATCGAGAGTCGCCTCAACGGCTTGCTGCGCACCGATTTCGGCGGCAGCAGCCTGATCGATTTCGGCATCAGCGCCGACCGCAACGGCAAGCTGACCATCGACGCCAGCCGCTTTGAGGCGGCGGTGGCGAAGGATCCGGCCGCCTTCGAGGCGCTGTTCACCGGCAAGGACAACCTGCTCGACAGCATCGACAAGACGGTCGCCAGCTACACCAGCAGCACCAACGGCATGTTGAAGAACCGCATGGACACGCTGGACCTGAACCTGCGGCGCATCGACGAGCAGTTCGAGAACCTGCAGCAGCGCTACGACACCTACTACTCCCGCTACCTCAAGCAGTTCACCTCCATGATGCAGACCATGCAGAGCATGGAGCAGACCTTCGGAATGTTCTGATGACCTACCTCCCCAACGACAGTTACGACAGCTATCGCGCGGTGGACCTGGAAGCGCGCGCCGCTTCCGCTTCGCCCTACGAACTGGTGCTGGTGCTGATGGACGGCCTGCTCGACGAGCTGGCGCGCGCCCGTGGGCATATCGAGCACAAGCGTTATCAGCAGAAAGGCGCCTCGCTGGAAAAATGCATGAACATCCTCAACGGCCTCAACGGTGCGCTGGACGAGGAGGGCGGTGGTGAGGTCGTGCAAAGCCTGGCCAGGCTGTACGAGTACTGCATCTACCGCCTTTCGGACGTCAGCGTGACGTTGTCGCTCGATGGGCTGGACGAAGTGGTGAAGCTGGTGGGCGTCCTGCGCGAAGGCTGGGAGGGCATCAGTGCCGCACGCAAGTGATGCGCAGCGCCTGCAGGAGCTGCATGCCCAGCTCACCGCTGCCCTGGCTAGCGGTGACTGGCGTGCCGTCGGCGAGGTGGATGGGGCGATTCGGCAGTGCCTCGAGCAGTTGCCGCGCGATCCCGCAGCCGACCCGGCCGTGCAGGCGGCCAGGGCGCAGCTCCGAACGCTGCACGGAGAGGCGCTGGAAGCCTGTGCCGAGGAATGTGAGCGCTTGCGCCTGCTGCTGGTGAATCACCTGGAGTACGCCGAAGGGCGTGCGGCCTACCAACGGATCGACATGTTCGCCGCAGGAGATGGCCGGTGATTCAGTTGCCTGCACAGCGCATTGCCGGAGACGCCGCAAGCGGCTCCGAGCTGACCGGCACGTTACCCCGCCCGGCCTCGATGAGCGTTCGGGGTGCGGTGCCTCCCGGCTCGGCTGCGCCGATCGCGTCCGGCTTTCGCGAGCGCCTGCTGCGTGCGGCCATCGCCGATCCGGAGCAGACGCTGCAACAGACCGCGCCGCCGCCTGAGCCGCTGCCATCGCCAGTGGCGCCGCCGACCGGCTCCGAGGCCGAGCGCACCGACAGCGAGCCGCTCGAGGAAACCGCTGCCGAGCAGTGGTTGCAGGGCATGCTCGGTCAGCAGCAGGTGGTGGTTCAGGCGCGCGAGGCAGGCACTGCCCAGCCGCTGGCCTGGCCCTTGCCGGCCGAGTCGGTCGCTGCTGTGGCAACCGAGCAGGCCGTTGCGCAGGTCGAGGGCTTCGTCGAACGCCAGCAGCATGGCCAGCCGCTACCATGGCCGGTTGTGACGGCCGGCGAACGCCAGGGCGCGGCTCCCGCTGAACGCCAGCCGGCGCCGGTACTGCGGCCAGGCTTAGAGGCCGCCGCGGCGTGGACTGCGCCGACAGCGAGCGCGTCGTTGCTCGACGCGCAGCTGCCGACCGAACAGCTGGCACCGCTCGAGCCCGCTGCGCCGGGCGAAGTAGGCGAGGCGCCGCTGCTCACCGGCGAGCGACCCGCCAGCCCGTCGCTGCAAGGCGCCGAGCGCCTACTCAGGTTGCAGGCGCCGGAGGCCAAGTGGGGCGAGCAGATGCTGCATGCGCTGCGCGAGCACGTCGAGGTGCAGCTGCAGCAGCGTCAGCAGAGCGCCAGCATCCGCCTCGATCCGCCGGAGCTGGGCAGTCTGGAAATCCACCTCAGCCATGAATCCGGACGCCTCACGGTCCAGCTCAGCGCCGCCCACGCCGATGTCGCGCGCCTGCTGCAGCAGACCAGCGACCGGCTGCGGCAGGAACTGGTCGCGCAGCATTTCGTGCAGGTCAACGTGCAGGTTGGTGCCGATAGCGGCCGGGACCGCCAGGGTCAGCCTCGGCAAAGCCGTGACGAGGAGCAGGTGCTTGCCGCGGCTGCCACCGCGCTGCCGGAGCGCAGCGGGCGCTCGGCCGGGCTTGCCAACGATGTGCTGGTCACGGTCTGACCGGCTCACTTTCAACTACAGGATCCGAATTGGTTATGTCGACGCCCCGTCTCGTTCTTCTGATGCTGCTGCTCAATGTCGTCACCGTGGCCGGTGGCGTCGGTGCCGCCTATTGGCTGCTCAAGCCGGGCATGGCCGGCAGTGAAGTGGTGGCCGAAACCATCGAGCCGGTGCAGTACGAGTTCTATGCCGTGCCCAAGGTCATCGTCAGCCTGCGAGGGGACGGTCGCGAGCGCTATTTCGTGCTCGACCTGGCGCTGCAGGCCGAAGCTTCGGATGAGCCGAAGAACTTCGAGCAGATCGAACCGCTGGTGCGCAACTCGGTGGTCAGCTACCTGTCCGGGCTGGAATTCGCCGAGCTACGCGCGATGCCCATCGGCGAGCTGCAGACGCGCCTGGAAGAGGCGTTGTTCGCCGACTTTGCCAGCAAGAAGGCGGTGGTGCCGTTCCACCATGTGCTGGTCAACAAGCTGATCGTTCAGTAAAGGCCCGCGCCATGAACGCCACCTGCCCCGTCGACTGCTACACCGCCAGCCCGGCCGGCCACGCGCTGTTCGCGCCGGCCGACGAGCAGCGCTGGATGATGCAGTACCTACCGCTGGTCAAGCGCATCGTGCGCCAGTTGTCGCTGCAGGCGAATCAGGTGCTCGACCGCGAAGACATGGAGCAGATCGGCATGATCGGGCTGCTCGAAGGCCTGCGTCGCTACGGCGAACCGGACGAACAGTTCGGTCGCTTCGCCGCGCTGCGCATCCGTGGCGCGATCCTCGACGAGCTGCGCCGTCAGGACTGGCGGCCTCGCCAGGTCCGGCAGCAGGCGCACAAGGTGCGCGACGCGATCCGCGAGCTCACCCGCCAGCTCGGCCACACGCCGAGCGACGAGGATATCAAGGAGTTGCCAGGGCTGGATGATAAGGACTACCAGGCATTACTCTAGGCCGATTCGTCGGAGGCCATCGAGAGCCTCGACGAACTGCTGCAGAGCGGCCACGAGCATTTCCCCGATGCCGCCGAGCTGTTCGAGGAACGGCTGCTCAAGGAGCGCCTGCTGGAGCAGGCGCTGGCGCGGCTGGACGAGCGCGAGCGGCTGGTGCTGACGCTGTACTACCAGCACGAGTTGAGCCTCAAGGAAATCGCCCTGGTGCTGGAAGTCAGCGACGCCAGGGTCTGTCAGTTGAGCAAGCAGGCGATCGGCAAGGCCTGTCGCTTTCTGGGGTCGGTGGACCCTTAACCGAGAGAAGTCAGTAACGTCATGCAGAAAGTATTAGGTGCGTTCATCATCATCGGTTGCGTCCTCGGTGGCTACGCCATGGCCAACGGCGACATGCGGGTGCTCTGGCAGCCGGCGGAAGTGGTGATCATCCTTGGCGCCGCGATCGGCAGCCTGGTGGTCGGCAATCCCAAGGAAGTGCTGATCGAGATGCTGCACCAGATCAAGGGCGTGTTCGCCTACCAGCGTCGTGGCGAGGAGTTCCAGCGCCAGTTGCTGATGCTGCTCTATGAGCTGCTGGAAATGGTCGACGTGGGCGGTCTCAAGGTGCTCGATTCGCACATCGAGGAGCCGGAGCAGAGCGACCTGTTCGTGCGCTACCCGCTGATCCTGCAGGAGAAGAACCTGATGGCGTTCATCGCCGACAATTTCCGCCTGATGGCCATGGGCAAGATCAGCGCCCACGAACTCGAGGGCTTCCTCGAGCAGGAGCTGGAGGCGATGGAACATGCGTTGATGCAGCCGTCGCGCTCGCTGTTCAAGATCGGCGAGGCGATGCCGGGCTTCGGCATCCTTGCCGCGATCATGGGCATCATCATCACCATGGGCAGCATCGGCGGCAGCGTCGCCGAGATCGGCGCCCACGTCGCTGCGGCGCTGGTCGGTACCTTCCTCGGCATCTTCTTCTGCTACTGCCTGATGGAGCCGCTGTCCAACGCTATGGGCCAGCGGATCAAGACCGAGCTGTCGGCGCTTGAATGCGTGCGCACCACCCTGGTCGCGCATCTGGCCGGCAAGCCGACGCTGCTGGCGGTCGATGCCGGACGCAAGCTGATCGAACAGGACGTCAAGCCGGCCTTCCGTCAACTCGAGGTCTGGGTCAACCAGTACGAGGAAGAAAGGGACGCGGCATGAAGAGCCGAGACAAGGGCAAGGCCGGCGAACGCGAGATCATCATCAGGCGCCGAAGCAAGAAGGGCCACGGCGACGAGCACGGCGGCGCCTGGAAGGTGGCTTTCGCCGACTTCACCCTGGCCATGATGGCGCTGTTCATGGTGCTGTGGATCATCCAGCCGCAGATGAACCTGACCAACCCGGCCTCGGGTGATCAGGAAAGCAATCCGCTGGTCGATGGCGGTGCCGGCATCTTCGATGGCACCAGCACCTCGCCGCTGGAACTCGATGGTGTGCCGCTGCGCCCGGCGCCGGACGAACCGTCGCCTCGGCATGATGAGACGGCAAGCCGGGACGGCGAGATGCCCACCGACGGCACCCGCCGCTATGCCTCGACCGCCGAATTGCAGGCGCTGGCGGCGCTGATGCAGGAGGTCGCCGGGCAGGTCGACGCGCTGGCCAATCTGGAAGTGGACGTGGTGCCCCAGGGCCTGCGCATCCTGATCAAGGACGACCAGCAGCGCTTCATGTTCCAGCGCGGCAGCGCGGTGCTCAACCCGCACTTCGCCAAGTTGCTTGGCGTGCTGGCTGGGGTGCTCGGCAAGGTCGAGAACAAGCTGATCATCAGCGGTCACACCGACGCCACGCCCTACCGCCTGCAGTCGGGCTATGACAACTGGAATCTTTCTGGCGATCGCGCCTTGCGTGCACGCAACGTGCTGGTATCGGCCGGCCTGCCGGCGCGCTCGGTGCTGCAAGTGACGGCCCAGGCGGATGTCATGCCGCTGCGCCCCGAGGCGCCGGAAGACGGTGCCAACCGGCGGGTGGAGATTCTCTTGCTGACCGATTCGGCGGAGACGCTGTACAAGGAGCTGTTCGGCGACAGCTACGGCAAGGTGCGTTTCTCCGAGAGCGGTGCGCAATACAGCGGGGAGCTCAGCGAGGAAAGCTGAGCGCTGCCGGGCCGCACGCTGGCCCTCAGCGCTGTGCCACGGCCTGTTCGGCGCAGTACACCTGCTGGGTTTCGACGCCGTAGAGGCAGGCGCCGACCTGTTCGAGGGTGATGCGCGCACCCTTGTGCTTGCCATAAAGCAGATTGAAGACCAGCTCGTCGTCAAGCTCGCTGGCGGCTGTCAGGCCGCTGATCTCGCCCTCCTCGACGATCAGCCGAGCGCGGCCAAGAAGATCTGTTTCCACCCGACCGGATGCTTCGACGATAGCGCTGCTGTTGCGCGTCATCGAGTAGAAGCGGCCGTCGCGGAACACCACGCTCTGGGTGACCGGCGCTAGCTCCCCATTACTGAGCAGGACCTGCCCGGTGGAGGCATAGCGGCCGTCCAGGCTGGCGCTGTAGCTGGTGGTGCCCATGGCGACCAGCGCCCAGAGTGCCATGGCCGTCGGTACCATTACTCGCAGCAGGCGCTTGCTCGCGGCGCCGCTTTCGGAATGCACAGTCATCGCAGACAACCTTGCAGTGTTTGGTTCGAAATGCTGTTCACCTGGCTGCGATGGACTTTCAGCCAGTTCACCTGGCCATCCTTGCGCAGACAGCGCAGCTCGTAGAAGCCGGGGGATTTATTGACGATCAACCGACTCGGGTGGCTATTCAGGCCGGCAATACTGGCAACCAGCAGCCGGGTTTCCTGCATCATGCGCTCAAGCTTCTGCTGGCTTTTCTCCACATAGAGCACTTCGAGCTGGCCGATGGAATGGTTGTGGGTCAGCGAGCCCTTGGGCGCATGCATGAAGCGATAGCCCAGGGCGACCACTGCGAGCAGCAGCGCCATGGCTGTGCCAAGCACGGTCGGTGCCAGCCAGGGCGACGCCTGCAGCGCAGCCGCCGCCGCATGTGGCTCCGTAATTTCCAGTGTTTGCGCGGCGCCAATGCTCGGCGGAGCCGGCTCTGCCTCGCTGGCTTCGAGCAGGTGGTTCGGATTGAACAGATACCCCCGCCGTGGCAGGGTCTGGATGATCTGGCTGGAGCTGTCGGATAGCACCTGGCGCAGGGTATAGATCTGCTGGTTCAGGCTGCCCTGGCCGACTACGCGATCCTCCCAGGCGTGGCGGAGCAGCTCCTCGCGCGAAACCACTTCTCCCGGA
Organism: Pseudomonas sp.; assembly: GCA_003488145.1. Lineage (GTDB taxonomy): Bacteria > Pseudomonadota > Gammaproteobacteria > Pseudomonadales > Pseudomonadaceae > Stutzerimonas. The sequence continues at coordinate 24,406 of DNMQ01000439.1, read as the reverse complement.
GTTTGCAGCAGGCGTTCCAATACGCGGCTGCCGGAGAAACCGAGATCGACCTTTTTCGCGTCGTCACCGGTGATCAGCATTAGCTGGTAGAGCGAACGGTCGAAGCGCGCCACGCGGCCGTCCTGCCCGCACTTCAGGAGCGGGCATGCAGTGCCATCGGTGGCCTGTCTGGGCGGAGATAAAGTCATAGGGCTCAGAAAAAGGTGCAGTGACTGTGATCTAGGACATGGGAGTACCGTGAACCGGTCGGCAATATATTGGCGACGTTTTTTTGAACTTACAAGGGAACTAATCAGACTTATAGCTGACATGCATGATGGCTATATGACATCACGGCGATGTTTTCGTGACTCAGTGGTCAGGCCGGAGCGCGTGCAGGGTGCGCCATTGCTGGCTTTGGGGCGGGAGAAAGGTATATCGGCAGCGCTGTTGGTCGTGCCTGGCCGTTGGTCGGTAGACGGCCAGCGTGTGTTCGGCGGGGCAAAAAAACGCCCCGAACAGTCGGAGCGTTTCATTTGTAGCAAAGCGGATCGGCCCGCGCGGGCCTACCCGAGGATCATTAGCCTAGCAGGCCCATGACCATACCTGGCATCTGGCCGGCTTGCTTGAGCATGGAGATCCCGGACTGCATGAGCATGGAATTCTTGCTCATATTGGCGCTTTCCATGGCAAAGTCCGCATCCATGATCCGGCCCTTGGCCATCTCGGTGTTGTCCTTCATGTTGGCCAGGTTGTTGCTGGTGTGGTTTAGCCGGTTGATGTTGGCGCCTAGCTTGGCACGTACGCTACCAACAGCATTTAGCGCTGTTTCCAACCCGTCGATCAAGTCATTGGCGTGATTGGTGTAGGTGTCATCAGCAGGAGTCGCCCCGGCAGTTTTAAAGGTGATATTGCCGGTGGTGGTTGCAGAGCTTGCGGTGCCGGTAAAGCTATCCGAAACATCTCTCAGGCTGTTGTGCAGCGTCACCAAGTCGCCGCCCATCTCCAATTTGAGAGTTTCGTCAGCACTGGCACCGATCTGGAAACTCACCCCTGCCGCAAGACCCAACTTCCCGGTGGCGGTGGTGGTAGTCATGGCCGCCGTGGTTGTGTTGCCAAACAGTTCTTCACCAGCGTATTTGGTGTTCTCAAAGATATTCTTCAGTTCGGCGCCGAGCTCGTGATACTCAGCTTGCAGCGACTCAAGGTCTTGGTTGCTATTGGTACCGTTAGCGGCCTGAGTGGCCAAATCCTTCATGCGCTGGACGATGTCGGTCATCTCGCTGAACGCGCCTTCGGCAGTTTGCAGCATAGAGATGGAATCACTGACGTTGCGCATGGCAACGCCCATGCCGCGGCTTTGAGCGTTCAGTCGAGTGGCGATCTGCAGGCCGGCGGCGTCGTCGGCGGCGGAGTTGATGCGCAGGCCGGTGCCCAGGCGTTGCTGGTTAGTAGCCAGGGCGTTGTTGGACTTGTTCAGCGCGGTGTTGGTGGTCAGCGCCGAGAAATTGGTGTGAATGGACAGAGCCATTTTGATAGTCCTTCTGAAATCAATATGAGCCAACCGCTAGGCTTTAGCCTAAAGGGCGGCTGGCTGTGTCGGCGGGGCGAAAAGTTATTAGCCCAGCAGGCCCATGACCATGCCCGGCATCTGTCCGGCTTGCTTGAGCATGGAGATTCCGGACTGCATGAGCATGGAGTTCTTGCTCATGTTGGCGCTTTCCATGGCGAAGTCGGCGTCCATGATTCGGCCTTTGGCCATCTCGGTGTTGTCCTTCATGTTCGCCAGGTTGTTGCTGGTGTGGTTCAGGCGATTGATGTTGGCACCCAGCGCTGCACGCAGCGAGCCGATGTCATTTAGGGCAGTTTCAAGAAGGTTCATCGCGCCTTGCGGACCTGCTTCGCTACCGGCAGTAACGACCGATGCATCCGTCAGATCAGCAGCGATGGCGTCCGCCAGCGCCTCATCGGTTACCTCGGTCATTTCATCGGTAACATCAAGTTCCAACGTCTCACTGGCGCTTGCGCCAATCTGGAAGGTGACGGTGCCCGCCAACGAGCCACCGCTGAGCAGCGCTTTACCGGCATACTTCGTATTGTCCAGGATGCTGGTCACTTCTTTGCCCAGCTCGGCGTACTCGGCTTGCAGAGCGGCCAGATCGTCATCGCTATTGGTGCCGTTTGCCGCCTGGGTTGCCAGATCCTTCATGCGCTGAACGATATCGGTCATCTCGCTGAACGCGCCTTCGGCAGTCTGCAGCATCGAAACAGCATCGCTGGTGTTGCGCATGGCAACACCCATGCCGCGGCTCTGGGCGTTCAGGCGCGTGGCGATCTGCAAGCCGGCAGCGTCGTCGGCAGCGCTGTTGATGCGCAGGCCGGTGCCCAGGCGCTGCTGGTTAGTGGCCAGGGCGTTATTCGACTTGTTCAGGGCGGTATTGGTGGTCAGCGCGGAATAGTTGGTGTGAATGGACAGAGCCATGGTGATCATCCTTCGTGCGGTGGGCTGTTAGGAGCTGGCTTGACTGCCTGCTGATTGGGTAGGGCGACAACCCACGAAGAAGGATTAAATCCTGACGCCAAATTTTTTAACGGCTGCGATCTCTGCCGATGCGGTCAGGGATAGCCTTAGCCAAGCTGGCGGGGCGGCTAGAGTTAGCGCCGAGGGTGGCCCTCCACAAGAGCCGGGGCCTGCACTAACCCGCTTTATAGTGGGAGGCGCGCCCTCGCGGCGAAGCAGGGCGACGATCACCACTAGAACGTACTGCTCACCACGCCTTCCTCCACCACCTGGGCATCGATCACCTTGCCGCTGCGTACGTTGCGTACGCGAATTACCTCGCCGGGTTGCCCGTCACCCAGCGCCTCGCCGTTGGTGGAGGCTTCGATACCGTCGTGGCTGGCAACGATCTTTACCGGCTGGCCGCGCTTGACTGCCAAGGGCTGCGCCAGCAGCGAGGGGGTAAGTGTCTGCCCGGCGCGGATGCGCCGTTTCGCGGCCATGCCCTGCACCTCTTCCAGGCGATTGAAATAACCGCGCTGGGCCTTGCCGATATTGATCGGTTCGAGCCTGAGGTCGTCCCGCCCCAGCGTCTGCCCGCGTTCGATGATGCCCTGGGCGTGCACCGCCGGCAGCCACACACTGGGTTGACTGGTGACTTCCAGCGTCCAGCCATCCGCTTGCGCACAACGGATCATCAGGCGCTGGCGGTCCAGCAAAGACTGGCTGCCACCCGTTTCGCCAATCTGCAGCGGCTCGTCGCAGCGGGGCAGCCGCGCGGCGCTGGCCGGCAGGCTGGTGTCGTGGGTCAGGCGTGCGCCCTGCCAGCCCTGGCGCTTCGCTTCGCGCAGCAGCGCATCGTTCAGATGCCGGTCGACGGCCTGGCGAATCTGCTCATCGGCACCGCCTTGCGCCCACACCAACCCTGGTAGCAACAGCAGCGCTGCCCAGGCGGAAGTACGTTTTCCGCTTCCGTCCTCACGCTGCGCCCGATGCGGAAGCAGGGTGTTGAAGCGGGACCTGTGCTTTGCGCTTTTGTTCATTGAAAACAACGGGTTACCTATGTGTTGGCGGGCCGGCATGAATGCTGCAGACGCTCATTCGATCGACCACACCGCTCATGCTTCAAGGGTATCGGCGAATGAGTATACGGATTGAAGACGCCCTCGGCGTTCATGAACGCGCGCTGGGCTTGCGCATGCAGCGCAGCGAGATTCTCGCAGCGAACCTGGCCAACGAGGACACCCCGGGCTTTCAGGCTCGCGACATCGACTTCGGCGCCGAGATGCAGCGCCTGGACGATGGCGCCTTGTCGCGCCTGAGCATCGCCGGCAACGATCCGCGCATGCTCTATCGCGTACCGACCCAGGCTTCGCAGGATGGCAACACCGTCGAGCTGTCGGTCGAGCAGGCGCAGTTCTCGCGCAATTCCATGGATTTCCAGACCAGCCTGACCTTCATCACCATGAAATTCCGTGGCCTGAAGCAGGCCATCGAGGGCCGCTGATGTCATTCGATTCCATCTACCGCATCGCCGGCTCGTCGATGAACGCGCAGACCGTGCGGCTGAACACCGTGGCCAGCAACCTGGCCAACACCGACTCAGCGGCGGCCAACCCGGCGGACGTCTACCAGGCACGCAAACCGATGTTCGCCGCGGTGTACGAGAACAACTCGCTGACCCGCGGCGTCGGCCTGGGCGGCGCCCATGTGCAGGTGCTCGACGTGGTCACCTCCGGGGCCGAACCCAAGCGCCGCTACGAGCCGGGCAATCCGCTGGCCGACGGCGAGGGCTACGTCTACTACCCCGACATCAACGAGATCGAGGAGATGACCGACATGATGTCGGCCACCCGCAGCTTCGAGACCGGTGTCGAGGTGCTCAACCGCGTCAAGAGCATGCAGCAGAGCCTGCTGCGCCTGGGAGAAGTCTGATGAGTAGCGTCAATTCCGCGCTGGACGCCAGCCTGGCCGGCAACAGCATCGATCAGGTCAAGCGCGCGGTGAACGTCAGCGACGCCACCACGATGGAGAACAACTTCATCAGCCTGATGGTTGCGCAGATCAAGTATCAGGACCCGACCAAGCCGGTCGACAGCACCGAGTTCCTCAACCAGTTCTCGGCGATGTCCCAGGTCAAGAGCATGGAGAATATGACCAGCCTGGCGCAGAACAACCTGGTGCTGATGGACAACCTGCAGACGCTGACCGCCGCCGGCCTGGTCGGCCAGCAGGTGCGGGTGGCGACCGAAACCCTGCAACTCGACGGCCAGCCGCTGCAGGGGCAGTTCACCCTGGCGCACGCCTCCAACCGCACGGCGCTGGTGCTGACCGATTCCAACGGCCAGAAGACCACCGTCGAACTCGGTGCCCGCTCTTCCGGCCAGGTGCCGTTCGACATCGACCCGCAGCGCCTCGGCCTGCCGGCCGGCCAGTACAGCGTGGTGATCGAGTCGGACAACGGCGAGTACCCGCAGGTGGAAGTCGCCGGTCTGGTCGGCAACGTGCGCGTCAGCGCCGAAGGCCCGGTGCTGCAGATCGACGGCGTCGGCTCGGTGCCGTTCTACAACATTCTCGAGTTCGGTGCCGGCCGCGCCTGAGCGCTGCAGCCAGCCACCGAACCTCCATCCAGCAGAGTCGAGACGCAATCATGAGCTTCAATATCGCCCTGACCGGCCTGTCCGCCGTCAACGAACAACTGAACACCATCGGCAACAACATCGCCAACTCCGGCACCGTCGGCTTCAAGTCCTCGCGCACCGATTTCGGCAGCCTCTATGCCGAAACCCAGGCCATGGGCGTGGAAGTGATCGGTACCACCCAGAGCATCAGCCAGGGCGGCGCGCTGACCACCACCAATCGCACCCTGGACCTGGCCATTTCCGGTGGCGGCTTCTTCGTCACCCGTGCCAGCAATGGCGACGTCGGCTACACCCGTGCCGGCATCTTCGGCACCGACAAGGACAGCTACATCACCAACAGCCTCGGTCAGCGCCTGCAGGGCTATCCGGCCGACGCCACCGGTAATCTGCAGACCGGCATCGTCGGTGACCTGCAGCTGCGCTCCGGCGGCATCCCGGCCCGCGCCACCGACGCGCTGAGCTTTGTCGCCAACCTGGACGCCGACCAGCAGGTACCAGCCGTGGGCTTCGATCCGCTGGCAGCGGACAGCTACAACTCCACCTACACCACCAAGCTGTTCGACTCCCAGGGCAAGGAACACACCCTGACCCAGTACTTCGTCAAGACGGCGGACAACAGCTGGAATGCCCATTACTACGTCGACGGCACTGCGCTGGCCGGTGGCCCGCAGGCGCTGACCTTCGACAGTGCCGGCGTGCTCGCCGCGCCGATCGGCACGGTCGCCCTGGCGGCGCCGCTGGCCGGCGGCGTCGCGCCATTGGCCATCGACCTCGACTACAGCGGCACCAGCCAGTACGGCTCGGAGTTCAGCGTCACCAACAACCGTGCCACCGGCTATGCGGCTGGCGAACAGACCGGCATGAGCGTGGAGAAGGACGGCAGGGTCTACGCCAGCTATTCCAATGGCGAGCGCATGCTGCAGGGCCAGGTGGTGCTGGCCAGCTTCGTCAATGCCGAAGGCCTGAAGAACATCAGCGGCACAGCCTGGACCGAGACCGCCGCCTCTGGCGCCGCCATGCTCGGCGCCCCGGGCGTCGGCCAGTACGGCACCCTGGCCTCCGGCGCGCTGGAAAGCTCCAACGTCGACCTCACGCAGCAGCTGGTAGGCCTGATGGAAGGCCAGCGTAATTACCAGGCCAACACCCAGGTCATTTCCACCAACAAGGAACTGACCCAGGTTCTGTTCAACGCAATCTGAGGCTGACCCATGGATCGCTTGGGATACACCGCGATGACGGCCGCCAGCCGCACGATGATGTCGCTGCAGGTGCGCTCGAACAACCTGGCCAACGTCAACACGCCCGGCTTTCGCGCCGACCTCGAACGCGCCCAGGCCGTCGCGGTGGAAGGCTACGGCTACGACAGCCGGCACATGGCGCTGATCGAAAACAACGGCGTCAGCCTGGCCGCCGGGCCGATGGTGGCCACCGGTCGCGAGCTGGACTTCGCAGTCAAGGGCAACGGCCTGATCGTGCTGGAAGACGGCGACGGCGAGGCCTATACCCGCCAGGGCAGCATGCAGGTCGATGCCGAAGGGCGCCTGACGCTCAACGGCCGTGCGGTACTCGGCGAAGGCGGACCCATCGTTCTGCCGGAGTACGACCGCATGGAGATCGGCAATGACGGCACCGTGTCGGTCATGGCCCCCGGCGACTGGATGATGGCCGAGGTCGACCGCATCCGTCTGGTGGACGTGCCGGCGGCCAATCTGATGAAGAACCAGGCCGGCCTGCTGGTGACCCGCGACGGCGAGCCGGCACAGCCCAGCGAGGACGTGCGGCTGGCCAGCGGCTTTCTCGAGTCGAGCAACGTCTCGGCGATCGACGAGCTGGCCTCGACCATGAGCCTGAACCGCCTGTTCGAAACCCAGGTGAAGATGATGAAAGCCGCCGAGGACCTTTCCGACGCCGGCAACCGAATGATCCGCGGCAGCTGATCGGGAGATAACGCATGAATTCCGCACTTTGGGTCAGCAAGACCGGCCTGGCCGCCCAGGACAAGGCCATGGCGACCGTGGCCAACAACCTGGCCAACGTCAACACCAACGGCTTCAAGAGCGACCGCGCGGTCTTCGAGGACCTGTTCTACGTCATCGAGAAACAGCCGGGCGCCCAAGCCGACGAGATCAACACCGTGCCGTCGGGCATCCAGCTGGGCAGCGGCGTGCGCGTCGCCGGCACGCAGAAGGTGTTCACCGAGGGCAGCATCCAGACCACCGGCCAGCCGATGGATCTGGCCATCGTCGGCCGCGGCTTCTTCCAGGTCGAGGCGCCCAACGGCGACATCTTCTACACCGAGAACGGCCAGTTCCAGCTCAACGCCGAGGGCATGATGGTCAACGCCCAGGGCCTGCCGCTGAACCCGGCGATCGAAGTGCCCGAAGGCAGCACCGGCTTCACCGTCGGCAGCGACGGCATCGTCACCGCGGTGCTGGCCGGCGACAACCTGCCGTCGGAGCTCGGGCAGATCACCCTGGTCAACTTCACCAACCCCGGCGGACTGGAAGCGCTGGGCGGCAACCTGTACCGCGAAACCGTCGCCAGCGGCGAGCCGGTGGAAGGCGTGCCGGGCGAGGAAGGCCTCGGCCAGCTCAAGCAGGGCGTGCTGGAAGGCTCCAACGTACAGGTGGTGGAGGCGATGGTGGCGATGATCGCCATCCAGCGCGCCTACGAGGCCAACGCCAAGGTCCTCGATGCCGCCAGCGGCATGCAGCAGTTCCTCAACCAGACCGTGTGATGCCGATGAAGCCGATCGCCCTTCTGCTCGCCGCGCTGCTGCTCGGCGGCTGCGCCAGTTTCGACGAGCTGCTGCCGGACGAGGATTCCAGCGAGTACGAACCGCTGGAACTCGACTACAGCCTGCCGCCGGCCACCGGCGGCGGTCTGTTCCGTTCCGGCTACGGTGGCTCGCTGGTGAGCGACAAGCGCGCGGTGCGGGTCGGCGACATCCTCACCATCGTGCTGGACGAATCGACCCAGTCGAGCAAGAGCGCCGGCACCAGCTTCGGCAAGCAGTCCAGCGTCGGCGTCGGCGTGCCCACCGTACTCGGCAAGACCTACCCGGACGTCGAGACCTCGGCCTCGGCCGAGCGCGACTTCAGCGGCTCGGCCAAGAGCTCGCAGCAGAACACCCTGCGCGGCTCGATCGCCGTCACCGTGCACCGCGTGCTGCCCAACGGCACGTTACTGGTCAAGGGCGAGAAGGCGCTGCGGCTGAACCAGGGCGACGAGTACATCCGCCTCGCCGGGCTGGTGCGCATGGACGACATCAACCGCTTCAACCAGGTGTCCTCGCAGAACGTCGCCAACGCACGGATCTCCTACGCCGGCCGCGGCGTGCTCAACGACAGCAACTCGGCCGGCTGGCTGACGCGCTTTTTCGCCCACCCGCTGTTCCCCCTCTAAGTGGAAGTTCTCCCGATGCGTGTGAAGCTGTTTCTCGCCGCCGTCGCGCTGTCCTGGCAACTGCCGGCGCAGGCCGTGCCGCTGATGGACCTGGTGGATATCGAGGGCATCCGTGGCAACCAGCTGATCGGCTACGGCCTGGTGGTCGGCCTGGATGGCACCGGTGACAAGAACCAGGTGAAGTTCACCAGCCAGTCGGTGACCAACATGATCAAGCAGTTCGGTGTGAACCTGCCGCCGAACGTCGATCCGAAGCTGAAGAACGTCGCTGCGGTGACCGTTACCGCCACGCTGCCGCCGTCCTACAGCCCGGGGCAGAGCGTCGACGTCACCGTGTCGTCGCTGGGTGATGCCAAGAGCCTGCGCGGCGGCCAGCTGCTGATGACCCCGCTGCAGGGCGTCGACGGCGAAATCTATGCCGTGGCCCAGGGCGCGCTGGTGGTCGGCGGAGTGAATGCCGAGGGTGCCAGTGGTTCCAAGGTGGCGATCAACACCTCCAACAGCGGGCTGATCCCCAACGGCGCGACGGTGGAGCGGATGATTCCCACCGACTTCACCGAGCGCCCGGAGGTGATGCTCAACGTGCGGCAGCCGAGCTTCCAGACCGTCACTCGGGTGGTCGATGCGGTCGATGGCTACTTCGGAAAGGGCACCGCCACTGCGCTCAATGCCACCAAGATTTCGATTCGTGCGCCGGTCACCAGCACCCAGCGCATGAGCTTCATGGCCATGCTCGAACGCCTGGACGTCGAAGAAGGTCGTGTGCGGCCGAAGGTCGTGTTCAACAGCCGCACCGGCACCGTGGTGGTCGGCGAAGGCGTGCGGGTGAAGGCCGCGGCGGTGGCCCATGGCTCGCTCACGGTGACCATCAGTGAGCGGCCGCAAGTCAGCCAGCCGAACGCGTTCGCCGGTGGCGACACCGTGGTTACACCGCAGTCCGACGTGGCCGTCGAGCAGGACCGCAAGGCCATGTTCAAGTGGCCGGAAGGCGCCAGCCTGGAAAGCATCATCAGCACCATCAACAGCCTGGGCGCGACCCCGGATGATGTGATGAGCATCCTCCAGTCGCTGGAGCGCGCCGGCGCACTGAACGCCGAATTGATCGTGATGTAAGGCTGGCCATGAGCATCGTTTCCCTACCGCACCACCTCAATGCCATGCGTGCGCGCAGCGACGGCCCCAGCGCCGCGCGCCGCCAGCAGCTGGAAATGGTTTCCGAGCAGTTCGAGGCCATGTTTCTGCAGCAGATCCTCAAGCAGATGCGCAAGGCCGGCGACGTGCTCTCGGCCGGCAACCCGATGCGCAGCCGCGAGCTGGATACCATGCGCGACTTCTACGACGAAGTGCTGGCCGAAACCCTGGCCGGCAAGCGCCAGACCGGGATCGCCGACATGCTGGTGCAGCAGCTCTCCGGCGGCCGCGACGGCACCGCGCCGGCACCTGCGGCACTGGGCCTGGCCAGTGTCGGGCAGGGCGGCCAGCATGCCCTGCGCGGCACCTGGCAGCGCGGCGTCGAAGCGCTGGACAGCGCCTGGTCGGCGGGCAAGGCCGGCTTTCGTGCGCTGGTCGACAGCGTCATCAAGCACGAGTCCAGCGGCAACGTCGCCGCCGTCTCGCCCAAGGGCGCCCGCGGGCTGATGCAGCTGATGCCCGGCACCGCCCGCGACATGGCCGCCGAACTCGGCCTGCCCTTCGACGAGGCGCGCCTGACCCGCGATGCCGAGTACAACAAGCGCCTCGGCAGCGCCTACCTGAACAAGATGCTCGAGCGCTACGACGGCCATGAGGCGCTGGCGCTGGCCGCCTACAACGCCGGCCCCGGCAAGGTCGACGAGTGGTTGAAGCAGCATGGCGATCCGCGCCGCGGCGAGATCGATGCGGCGAACTGGATCCAGAAGATTCCCTACCAGGAAACCCGCGACTACACGCGCAACATCCTCAAGGACCTGCAGGCCGCCAACAGCCAGCCGCGCGAGCCGCAGGCCGCGCTACAGCCGGCCGGCCGGTCGCCGGCGGCGCAGGCCAGCCTGGGCACCGCCGAGCGACTGTCCCGCGGGCAAATGCTGGCCACGCTGGAGGGCAAGCGCATCGGCACGCAACAGCCGGCATCCGTTGCGCTTAATGAGCCGCCCGCGGCAGTCGCCTTGGATAGACAACCACCGGTCGTCGCGCGCCATCTCTCCGTGGCGTTCGCCCAACCGATCCGCATCGATTCGAAGGAAGTGCTGTCGTGAGTGTCTTGAGTCAGATTGGCTACAGCGGCGTCCGCGCCTCGCAGATCGCCCTAACCGCGACCGGGCAGAATATTGCCAACGTCAACACGCCCGGCTTCAGCCGCCTCGGCCCGGAACTGCATTCGGTCGGCGGGCAGACCGCCACCAGCATCGGCGGTGGCGTGCAGGTCAGCAGCATTCGCCGGCTGTCCAACGATTTCCAGAACCAGCAGCTCTGGCGCGCCAGCACCGACAAGAACTACTACGGCACCAGCCAGCAGTACCTTTCGGCGCTGGAAGGCCTGATCCACAGCGAAGGCTCCAGCGTCAGCGTCGGCCTGGACAATTTCTTCGCCGCGCTCAGCGAGGCCAGCTCCACGCCAGAATCCATTCCCCTGCGTCAGCAGATCATCGGTGAGGCCAAGCAGCTGGCGCAGCGCTTCAACGGCCTGAACAGCAACATCGGCACCCAGCTCAACGCCCTGCAGGGCCAGCGCGTGGCAATGGTTGCGGAGATCAACGGGCTGTCCGACAACATCGCCGAGCTGAACGTGGAAATCCTCAAGATGGAGTCGGCCGGGCGCGATACCGCCACGCTGCGCGACTACCGCGAGAACCTGATCAAGGACCTCAGCCAGTACGCCGGCATCCGTGTGCAGGAGGTCGCCGACGGCACGCTGACCGTGTCCCTGGCCAACGGCCAGCCGCTGGTCGCCGGCGGTAGCGCGGGGCAACTGACGGTCGAGCAGAACCTGGCCGGCGAACAAGAGCTGGCCCTGGTGTTCGCCAAGACCACCTTCCCGCTGGTGCAGGATGGCATCGGCGGCTCGCTCGGCGCGCTCTACGACATGGAGTACGGCGCGCTGCGGCCGGCCCAGGACGACCTGCACGACATGGCTGCGGCCCTGGCGCAGAGCGTCAACGACACCCTGGCCGGCGGCTTCGACCTGAATGGCGATCCCGGCCAGCCGCTGTTCGTCTACACCCCCGGCAGCACCAGCGGCATGCTTGCGGTGACGGCGCTGGCTCCGGAACAGCTGGCCTTCTCCTCCGCCGGGCAGAGCGGCACGGGCGAGGTCGGCAACAACGAGAACCTGCTGGCTCTGCTGGAGCTCAAGTCGGCCAAAGTCAACGTGGCCGGCAGCGATGTCCCCCTCAACGATGCCTACGCCGGCCTGGTCGGCCGCGTCGGCAGTGCCAGCCGGCAGAACCAGGCCGACCTCGCCGCTGCCACCGTCGTCGCCGAGCAGGCCCAGGCCCAGCGCGACAGTGTCAGCGCGGTGAACCTGGACGAGGAAGCGGTCAACCTGATGGCCTACGAGCAGGCCTATCAGGCCAACATGAAGGTCATCAGCATCTCCAACGACCTGTTCAACGCCGTACTGGCAATGTTCTGAGCCGACTGACGAGAAGACACCATGCGCATTTCCAACGCCCAGATCACCGCCACCATGCACGGTTCGCTGAACAACAGCTCCGAGAAACTCGGCAAGCTGATGCAACAGATGGCCAGTGGCGAGCGCATGCTGGTGCCATCCGACGACCCGATCTCGGCGGTCCGCGTGCTGCGCATCCAGCGCGAGGAAGCCAGCCTGACGCAGTACCGCACCAACATCGCCAACGTCTCCGGCAACCTGTCCAAGCAGGAAGCCAATCTCAAGGCGGCTTCCGACAGCATGCTGAGCATCCGTGACCTGCTGCTGTGGGCGGCCAACGGCAGCAACACCGACGAGGACCTGTCGGCCATCGCCGACGAGCTGGAAACCCTCGAAGGCACCGTGCTCAGCTTCGCCAATGTGCGCGACGAGGAGGGCCGCTACCTGTTCTCCGGCACGCGCTCCAACCAGCCGGCGATCGCCCTGGTTGGCGGTGTCTACGTCATGCAGGGTAACGACCAGCATCGCCAGGCCGCGGTGGCCAACGGCGTGCTGGTGGAAGAGAACGTCACCGCGGCGCAGATATTCGGCGCCGGGGTCGGCATGCTCAACGAGCTGCGCAGCCTGGTGCAGACGCTCAAGGACCCGGCGCTGGATTCGAGCGACCCGGCCGTTCGCGCACAGATCGCCGCGAGCATGGACAGCCTCGACGCCACCCACGGCAGGCTGCTCGGCGCGGTCACCGATCTCGGCGGGCGGCAGAACACCCTGACTCTGCTCGGCAGCAGCAACGAGGACGTCTCGCTGGTGAACCAGAAGATCGATGGCGAACTGTCGCGACTGGATTACGCCGGCGCCAGCATCGACCTGAACAACTACCAGCTGTCCTTGCAGGCCACCCAGAAAACCTACATGAAGATCAACGGCCTGACCCTGTTCGGCATGCTCTGAGGCGAGGAAGCCTGATGAAGATTGGCAAGCCGCTACCGGCTGTTTCCGCGATCAACCCCCAGGAGCGTCGCCAGACGCTGCTGCCGGAAACCCCGGCGGCGACGCAACGGACGTCGGTGCTGGCCGATGCCTCGCATGCCGAGGTAGCGAGCAAGAAGAGCACCAGCTTCAGCCTGCAGCTCAACCAGCAGCTGTCCTCGATGCAGTCGGCGGAAAGCTACCTGAACGACCTTCATGGCCGCCTTTCCCAGCTCAAGCTCAGCCTCAGCCGCGAGATCAGCTCGCCGACCTCCGGTTCGGGGGCGGATAGCATCCGCCATGCCTTGCAGGACGTGGAGCAGCTGTTGCGTGAACGCAGCAAGCGTTCGGCCAACTCGCTGGATGCCACACTCAAGCTGCGCCTGAGCGAGCCGGTGCGCAGCCGCTTCAGCCTGCAGGGGCTCGATTCCCTCGAAGCGATCCGCCAGTCCGGCCGCGAAACGCTGTTGTTCAGCGGCGGCCGCCAGCTGGCCGAACCGGTGGCGGTGGTGCTCGACGATGACATGAGCGACGAGCAGATCCTGCGCCGCTTCAACGGCAGCCTGGGCCAGTCCGGCATTCGTGCCGAGCTTGACGACAGCGGCCGGTTGCGCTTTTCCGCCCGGGAGAGCGACTGGCAGCAGCTCAAGGATCAGCTGGCGGTGCAGGGCGAGGACAAGCTGTTCGCCAAAGGTCGTTACCAGCGCGTGCAGAGCGAGGAAGACCAGCTGCTGAAGTTTCCCGAGGAGCCATCGCTGGACTCGCTGCGCGAACTGCGGCGCATGCTCGATACCGTGGTGGCGGGGCTGGAAAAGGTCACTGCGCTGCGCGAGCAGCTGGGTCAGCGCCAGCGTGAGATCCGCGAGTTTCTCGCGCGCCAGGCCGATGCCGACGAGCAGCAGTGGGCCAGTGATTTTTCCCACTCGGTGTTCAACCTGATGCAGCGCAGCCCGTCCAGCTATGCCGCCGTCACCCAGACAGTGGTGGCGCAGGCCAACATCAGCCGCTTCGCGGTGGTCAGCCTGCTGTCCTGAGCGGCGCGCTTCAGTTCGGCGCGAGCAGCTTGATATCCGACGGCCGTCCGAGCGTCAGGGTCTGCAGCGTTTCGCCCAGCAGGCCACTGTCCGGGTCGCGGCGCAGCAGCACCAGGCTGTCGCTCAGCTGATTGGCGATCAGCATGAAACGCCCGTCCGGCGTGATGGCGAATTCCCGTGGTTCGCGACCTTCGCTCGGGCGGCGCTGGATTTCGCGCAGCGTGCCGTCGGCTTCGATGGCGAAGGCGATGATGTGGTTGTAGTCGCCGCGGTCGCTGACATAGAGGAAGCGGCCATCGGCCGATGTGTGGATCGCGCCGGGTGAATGACGTACTTCGCTATCGGCCTCTTTGAGGTCCAGCAGTTGCCGGCGGGTCAGGGTGCCGTCGGTGTAGTCGAAGCCCGCCACCTGGGCGCTCAGCTCCAGGGCGAGATAGGCGTGTTTGCCGTTGGGGTGGAACACCAGATGGCGCGGGCCACTGCCCGCGGGCAGCTCTATGCTGGCGGGCTCATCCGGCCGCAGCGGGCGTTCGGCATGCCTCGGGTCGTAGCGGTAGACGAACACCCGGTCGGCGCCCAGATCGCTGACCAGCAGGCGCTTGTCGTCCGGGCTCGGTACGGCGGAGTGCACATGCGCCGCCTGCTGCCTCTCGGGGTGCACGCCGCTCGACTGATGCGCGAGAAGCTGCGTGACCGGCAGTGGCCGGCCATCCTCGGCCAGCGGCATCACCGCCAGGCTGCCGCCCGGGTTCGGTCGCGCCCCGTAATTGCTGATGAACAGGTAGCGCCCGTCATGGCTGAGGCTGGCATGGGTCGGTTCGTCGCCCAGGCTGATGTTCTGCCCGATCAGCTGGTGCTCGCCGCTGCTGTCGAGTTGCCAAGCGCTGACACGACCGACCGGGTCGGCGTGCGTTGGGCTGTTCTCGTTGGTGGCATAGAGGCGCCCGCGCTGCTCGTCCAGCACCAGCCAGGAGGGATTGTGGCTGGCGAGGGTCTGCAGCGGTTGCGGGTCGATCCAACCTTTCGCCGGATCGAAGCGCAGGCGCAGAACGCCCGGGCTGTGGCTGTCGTGCGTGTAGCTGCCGATCAGGATGTGCATGTCGTCGGTCTCGGCTCGCGCGCCGGCAGACAGCGTCGCGCCGATCAGCAGAGCGAGAGCGAGGCGAAGCAGTACGGGGCGTTTGCGCGTGGTCATTGATGTCATGCCACTATGACCACCGTCGGCGCCCAACGCTCCCGAAGACGTTGTTCGAACAATACCCGACTGTCAGGGTCTGATATGCACCTGGGCGGACGCCAGCCACCCGCGAATTCAGGAAGATTCATGGACCACTTGCTACCCGTTCAGCTCGTCGAATTGCAAAACGTCGCCGCCGATCTGGCTGAAACCGTCATTGCGCCGCTGGCGGCCGAGGTCGATGCCGACTGCCGCTGGCCCGCCCATTCGCTGCGAGCACTTGGCGACGCCGGGCTGCTCGGGTTGCAAGTGCCGAGCGAACTGGGCGGCCTGGGGCAGGGGCTGCTGGGCTTGTGCGTGATTACCGAAACCATCGCCCGCGCCTGCCCGTCGTCGGCGCTGTGCTACGGCATGCATTGCGTGGCGACCGCGGTGATCGCGGCCAAGGCCACCGAGCATCAGCGCGAACACTACCTGCGGGAGATCGCCGCGGGACAGCACATCACCACGCTGGCGCTCTCCGAGCGGGGCACCGGCGCGCATTTCTACCTGCCGGAAACCCGTCTGGATGCCGACGGCGAAGATTTCCTGGTCGACGGTACCAAGCAGTTCGTTACTAACGGCGACCATGCTGACTCCTACGTCGTGTCCACCGTCGCGGCGGGCGCCGAGGCGGGGGATTTCAGCTGCCTGATCGTCGACCAGGGCAGTGCCGGCATGAACTGGCTCGAGCCCTGGGCCGGCTTTGGCATGCGTGGCAATTCCTCGCGGCCGCTGCAGCTCGATCGCGTCCGGGTGCCGGCGCGCAACCTGCTCGGCGAGCCGGGCGATCAGGTCTGGTACGTCTTCGAGGTGGTCGCGCCGTTCTTCCTCATGGCCATGGCCGGCACCTATCTGGGCGTTGCCCAGGCGGCGCTGGACGAGGCGAGCCTGCATCTGCGCTCGCGGCATTACAGCCATTCCGGCGAGTCGCTGCGGGATGTGGAAAGCCTGCAGATCCGCTATGGCGAACTTTGGACCGAGCTGGTCAAGACCCGCGCGCTGGTGCGCGAAGCCGCACGCCGGGGCGATGGCGCCCACCCCGAGGCGTTGTCATTCATCCTGGCGTGCAAGGCTGATGCGGCGGAGACCGCAGTGCGCTTGGCCAACGAGGCGATGACTCTTTGCGGCGGCGCGGCCTATCGCGAGAACAGTCGTGTCGCCCGTCTGCTGCGTGACGCGCGGGCTGCGCACGTGATGACCCCCACCACCGGCCTGCTCAAGCTCTGGACCGGTCGCAGCCTGCTGGGGCTGCCGCTGCTATGAGCGACCTGCTGCTCGATCAGATCGCGCTGCTGGAGGCAGGCGATGCCGCGTTGCGCGAGCAGATCGACAGCTGGGCGACAGCACACGGTCTGCAGGTGCGCAGCCTTGATCCAGGCGCGTTGCTGCCCGACGAGAACGAGCCGGCGCTGGTGCTGCTGGCGCCCGGTCTGCAACGCCCGGTGGCGCAGGCCCGGCAGCTGCGCAGTCGCTGGAAGGCCACCCAGTTGCTGTTCCTCAGCGATGAGGCGGGCGTCGACTCGCTGCACCGCGAGCTGGGCCCGGCGCCGTTGCTCGGGCCTCACTGGTCGATCGTCACCCTCGGCGCCAGCGCGCTGGCGCAGCTTGATCAGGCCTTGGCCAGCGTGCGGCGGCGGTCGCGCCTGCGCACCACGTTGGCGCAGGCCAACGCGATGGTCGATGGCGGGCAGTTGAGCAAGCGTTCGTCACTCACCGCAGAGCTCTACCTGCATCATTTCATCGACGCGGCGCGCGACGCCATCGTCGGTCTCGACCGCGCCGGGGCGGTGCTCTACTGGAGCGCCGGTGCCGCCGAGATGTTCGGCCTTGGCCGTGGCGAGGTGCTACGCCGTGCGGCGAGCGGGCTGCCGTTCTGGAGCGACGAGCTGGGCCAGGCCCTGGCGCAGGTCCAGGATTGCGACACGACGCTGACCCTGCAGCATGAAGATGCGGCTAACGGGCGAACGCTGGAGATCGTCGTCGCCGCCGTGTGTTCTGCGGATGGCGCGGTGGTGGGTGCGGCGCTGACCTTGCGCGATGTCTCGGCGCTGGTCGCGGAGCGTCGCGCCAACGAGCTGCATGGTCGTCAGCTCAGCGAGGAGCGCGCCCACCTGCAACGGCTGTTCGACCAGGCGCCGGGCTTCATCGCCATCACCGAAGGGCCGCAGCACGAGCTGAAGATCGCCAACCGCGCCTTCCACCAGCTGGTCGGCGCCCGCGAGCTGCTCGGGCGTCCGGCGCTCAAGGCGTTTCCGCAACTGGAAAGCCGCGCGCTCTCCGATTTGCTACAGCAGGTCTATGTCACCGGGCGGCCCTATATCGGCCGCGACATCGCCGTGCGCGTGCGCCCGCAGGCCGGCGGCAAGGCCGAGCGTCACTATGTGAATTTCATTTTCCAGCCGGTGTTCAGCGAGGACGAGCAGGTCAGCGGCATCTTCTGCCAGGGCCATGATGTCACCGCCCAGGTGCTGGCGCAGCAGGCGCTGCAGCGCTCCAGCGAGCAGCTGCAGGAGCTGGTCGAGGAGCGCACCCGCGAGCTGGAGCTAAGCCGCCAGGCGCTGTATCAGTCGCAGAAGCTCGAAGCCATCGGCAAGCTCACCGGCGGCGTGGCACATGACTTCAACAACGTGCTGCAGGTGATCGCCGGCAATCTGCAATTGCTGCAGCCGCTGGTGGAGGCCAACCGTGGCGCGGCGAAGCGGGTCGATGCGGCCAGCTCCGCCGTCGAGCGCGGTGCCAAGCTGGCGCGGCAACTGCTGGCCTTCGCCCGTCGGCAGCCGCTGCGCCCGCAGCCGACCAACCTTAGCCGGCTTTTGCGCGACCTCGACGAGCTGCTGCGCCAGGCGTTGGGCGAGCGCATCGAAATCGAAACCGTGGTGGCGGGCGGGCTGTGGACGACGATGGTCGACCCGAACCAGCTCGAACAGGTGGTGCTGAACCTGGCGATCAATGCCCGCGATGCCATGCCTGATGGGGGCAAGCTCACCCTGGAGCTGGGCAACGCCATGCTCGACGAGCACTACACCGGTACCCAGATCGACGTCGCGCCAGGGCAATACGTGTTGCTGGCGGTGTCGGACACAGGCGTTGGCATGCCCGCCAACATTATCGAACAGGCCTTCGAACCGTTCTTCACCACCAAGCCAGAAGGGCAGGGCACCGGGCTGGGGTTGAGCATGGCCTACGGCTTCGCCAAGCAGAGCGGCGGGCATATCCGCCTGTACAGCGAGCCGGGTGCCGGCACGAGCGTGAAGCTTTACCTGCCGCGCACCGAGCAACCCGAGGTACAGGCGCAGCCATCCACCGTCGGGCCGGTGGTGGGCGGCAGCGAAACCATCCTGGTGGTTGAGGACGATCTGCCGGTGCAGGCCACGGTGATCGAGCTGCTCACCGGTCTCGGCTATTCGGTGCTGCGCGCCAACGATGCGCAGAGCGCCCTGAGCATCCTGCAGAGCGGCCTTTCCATCGACCTGCTGTTCACCGATGTGGTCATGCCGGGGCCGCTCAGCAGCACTGAACTGGCGCGCCAGGCTCGCGTGTTGCTGCCGGATATCGCCGTGCTGTTTACCTCCGGCTACACGCGCAATGCCATCGTGCATGGCGGGCGCCTCGATCCGGGCGTGGAGTTGCTGAGCAAGCCCTATCGGCAGGAAGACCTGGCGCGCAAGGTGCGCCAGTTGCTGGGCACGCAGCACAGCGACGACAAACCCGTCGAGCAGCAGTGGGTGATGGTGGTGGAGGACCAGCCGCAACTGCTGGTGCTGGCCTGCGAGATGGTCGAGGAGCTGGGCTACCGCGCCTGCGGCTATCCGAATGCTGAAGCGGCCGCGCAGGGGCTGCACGAACAGCGCTTCGATCACCTGTTGCTGGACGTCAATCTGCCGGGCCGATCAGGCACCGACTTCGCCGCCGAGGCCTTGCGAACCCAGCCATGGTTGCGGCTGGTATTCGTCTCCGGTGAAGGGCGTATCGAAAGCAACCTGCCGGCGCGCTCGCTGCCCAAGCCGTTCAGCTTCGACCAGCTCGCCGAGATCCTGCAGGGGTAAGGGCCTCGCCGCGTGCCTGGGGGCGGGCGCCGCTGCGCGACAAGCCATGCAGGCCGATGGCGACGGGCGCCGTCAGGGCCAGCCAGCTCAGCCAATCGCCCGCGCCTTCGGACACCAGCCCGGCGACCAGCCCGAGCGTGGACAGCACGCCGATCAGCACCGGCCACAACCAGATGCGCATCATGAGCGCACCTCCGTCGCGCCGCGCTTGAGCCACAGGTACAGGCCGCTGCCCAGCACGACGATGGTGAGGATATCCAGCAGCCCCCACAGGAATTTCAGCGGCAGGCCGCCGTAGTCACCGAAGTGCAAGGGTTCTGAGAGCTGCAGCGCAGTGACGTACCAGGGCCGCGCGCCGGCTTCGAGCACCTCGCCATTGGCCGGGTCGACCAGCAGCGCCTGGGTCAGGCGCGAGGTCAGCGGCGTGTCGCCGCGCAGGATCACCGCGACGTGCTCTGGCGTGGCGCGCAATGTGCCGGGGTAGGCAATCATCGACACCGCCATGTCCGGCGCCGCAGCCAGCACGCGATCAACCGCAGTCTGCAAGGAGCCATCAGCGGTAGGCGCATCACTGGTATCGGTGGCCAGCAGTACCCGCGTTTCACCGGCTTGCAGTGCGGCGACTTGTTCGGCTTGCCAGGCCTGGAAGATCAGGTCCGCCCAGGTATTGATCACTCCGGTGAAGCCCACCGCGAGGGCCCACACCAGGGTGACGATGCCGAGCAGGTTGTGCAGGTCCAGCCAGCGGGTGCGCAGCGTGCGTTCCTGGCGCACCTCGCCGAAGCGCAGCTTGCGCATGAAGGGCGCGTAAAGCACCACGCCGGAGACGATCGCCACCATAAGCAGCAGCCCCATGAAGCCGAGAAACAGCTTGCCGGCGAGCCCCGCGTAGAGGTCCACGTGCAGGCGGTACATCACGCTCATAAAGCCTTCGTCGAAGTTCGGCGCGCCGAGTACCTCGGCGGTGCGGGCATCGGAGAGGATCAGCGTCGATTCGCTTTCATCGGTGTCGACGCGGGTATCGAGCTTGACGTACCAGACGTCCGGCGCGTCTTCCTCGGCGAAAAAGTACAACGGCACGAGGCCCGGATAGGCCTTCACAGCTTCGGCCGCAACCCGGTCGACCGCAGCGCGCGGCGTGCCCTCGGGCATCGCCGGCGCCTCGATCTCGTTGCCGGTGAGGTGATCGATCTCGTGGGAGAAGATCAGCGGCAAGCCGGTCAGGCACAGCATCAGGATGAACAGTGTAGAGACGAGGCTGGACCACTTGTGGACCCAGCCCCACCGCCGCAGGGTGGCTGCCTGCATCAGAAGTCGACCGTAGCGCTGACCGAGAGGGTGCGTGGGGCGCCGAGGACGAGGTAGCCGTTGTCCGGGTAACCACCGGCTGAGGCCCAGTAGTCGCGGCCGGTGACGTTCTCAAGATTGGCACGCAGTGTGACATCGCGGTCGTCAACGACCATGCGATAACGGGCACCGAGGTCAAAACGAGTCCAGGACGGCACTGCCAGCTCATTGGCAGCGTCGGCGTACTGCTTGCCGGTATAGAGCGCTCGGGCTGTCAGCGTCAGGTTCTGCAGATCTGGCACATCCCATTCGGTGCCAATGTTGGCCTGGGTGCGCGGTACACCTATCACGCGATTGCCGTCGTTGAGCCCACGGCGGGTGCTGGTCATTTCTGCGTCCAGCAGCGTCAAGCCGCCAAGCACACGTACCCCATAAACGGGCTCCCCGAACATCGACAACTCAACGCCGCGGTTGCGCTGCTCACCATTCTCCGCATAGGTGCCGTCGAGGGCATTGCTGGCGACATCGTACTCAAAGGTGGCAAAGGGGCGTTTCGTCTGGAACACGGCGAGGCTGCCACCTATATTGCCGCCGTCATATTTGAGTCCGACTTCGGTCTGCTTGGAGACATAGGGAGCGAGCGCTTGGCCGCCATTGCTGACGCTTCGGGTGGCGCCATCAACCCGGATTGTGGAGGGTGCGATATCGCCCCTGACCAAGCCTTCGATGTAGTTGGCATAGACCGAAAGCTCTTCGCTCAGTTGGTAAACCACGCCGGCGACCGGGGTGGTCTCGTAGCGGTTGTAGGCGGAGGCTCGCTCGCCTGTGTCGTAGTCATAGCCTTTGCTCTCGATGCCCTGGCGTCGCGCACCGAGGGTGAACAGCACGCGGTCATCCATGAAGCCCAGGGTATCGGCGATAGCCAGGCTCTGAGTGTTGGTGCGAGCCGTGACCTTCGGGTTCGACATTGATCCAGCTGTTTTGAATGGATCGATGAGATCTATCGGTGGCATGGCCGTGTTGGTAGGTGAGTTCAAATCACCGGTGAATGGGCTGCTCCAATTGCTTGCAGCCCAGGCATTACGATCTTCAGCGCTGAACATCGCTGCCGAAACGACCCACTGGTGCGATACCGGGCCGGTCTTCACCAAGCCGCGAAGACCTACTTCGCTGGTGAATATCTCTTCCTCTCGTACGTTATCGAAGCGGTAGGCCGTGGTTGCGGCAGACGCGTCGGCGACCGGATTTGCCAACCGGTTCTTCTCTTCGCCTTCGCGCACGCCGGCGGCCAGCCAACCGGTCACGGATTCGGAGAAGTCGTACTCGCCGCGGAAGGTGCCGAAGGTCTGCTTCTCCTTCGAGTAGGTCCAAGGCTGCGCGAAGTTGTCCTCGGCGTCGGGTGCGCTGGGAACTCCACCGTTCAGTCGGACACTCGGCCGCGGGTTGTCGATGAAGTGATACTGGTGACCGATGTCTCCGGAGAGGCGGAAGTTGTCGCCCTGGTAGTCGAGGCCGAGGGCGAACATGTCGAGTGTGCGATCCTCGTCTTCAACCGTGGTTTCGCCAGCGCGCTTGGCCGCGTTCAGGCGCACACCGAAGCGCTCCTCTTCGCCGAAGCGGCGGGCGATGTCGGCATGAGTCATGGCCTGGCCACCGTTCTCGGCACCGACGGTCAGGCGCGTCAGCGCCTCGTTCGGCGCGCGCTTGGGCAGGATGTTGATCGCCCCGCCAATGCCGCTGCCACCTGGGGCCGCGCCGTTGAGGAAGGTGTTGGCGCCGCGGAACACTTCCACGCGCTCGATGAACTCGGCAGCCACGTACTGGCGCGGCAGCAGGCCATAGAGGCCGTTGTAGGAAATGTCGTCGGAGTACACCGGGAAGCCGCGTACCACGTACAGCTCCTGGAAGTTGCCGAAGCCGCGGGCGACGCGCACTGAGGGGTCGTTTTGCAGCACGTCCGACACGCTGCGCGCCTGCTGATCCTGAATCAGCTGCGAGGTGTAGGAGGTCGAGGTGAACGGGGTTTCCATGTAGTCGCGATTGCCCAGAATACCCACGCGCCCACCACGCGCAACCTGTTCGCCGGCGTAGGGTTGGGTCAGGCCATCGGCCGAGGCATCGGCGCTGGCGGTGATCTCTACCGATTGCAGTTCGACCGGCTCGGCGGCAGTGCCTTGAGATTGATCTTCGAGTTGCTCCTGAGCCATGAGCGGCGAGCCAGCGAAGCTGGCGGCAAGGCAAACGGGCAGCAGTGCGGTTTTACGCGGAAAGCGAAGAGTGGGCATGGCGGACCTGACCGGCGTTGGGCTGTGGGGGTGGCGGATGACGGTGCGACGGCGTGTGAGAAGCAGTGCCATCTGAGAGCCACTATCGTATCTAAAAGATAACGGTTCGCAACAGTATTTCGTCCGACGGTGCCCGGGACAGTCTGCTGCACGGCTGCGGCGAGGCGTCTGGCATGCGGGGTACGGCTCCTTGGAAAAAAATCCTTGGCGTTGTCGATTCGGGCGCTCGCCGGGCGACTAATGGATGTATCTCGTTCAACCTGAACCCAGGAGACGGCCATGAATACCGAAACCCGCCAGAACGAAACCGCCATTCGCCAGCTGCACGAAACGTTCGAACAAGCCACCAAGGCCAAGGATCTCGACCGGATCATGGCGCAGTACGCCGACGACGTAGTCGCCTTCGATGCGGTTGGCGCGCTGCAAATCAAGGGCGTTGACGAGTACCGGGCGCATTGGCAGCGCTGCTTCGAGTTCTGCCAGGGCGAAGGCTTCTTCGAGACCCACGAGCTGCACGTGGACGTCGGCGGCGAGCTGGCCTGCAGCCGCATGCTCAGCCACTGCGGCGGCCCCAACGCCGAAGGCGAGATGCAGAGCGCGTGGATGCGCGGCACCCGTGTCTGGGCGCGGCGCGGCGGCGACTGGAAGGTCATCCATGAGCACTTCTCGATGCCCTTCGACATGGAGACCGGCCAGGTATGCATGTCGTCGACACCTTCGGCGGTGCAGCAGGCCGGTTGAGCGCTGCGGAGCTTCGTCGTTCGATCGGGCAGGCTTTGCTCCCGGCTGCTAGCTTTTCTGCGTCCCCAGCAGCCGGAGCCACGCTATGAAATACCTGTGCCTGATCTATTACGACGAGCAGCGCGTGGATGCGCTGACCGATGAACAGTGGCAGGCGCTGGTTGCGCGCTGCCTGAGCTGTGGCGAGGAGCTGCGTGCCAGCGGGCATATGCTCGCCGGGGAACCGCTGCAGTCGGTGCGCACGGCTCGCACGGTGCGCGTGCGCGATGGCATCACTTCGGTGGTCGATGGTCCTTTTGCCGAAACCCGCGAGCAGCTGGCCGGCTTCTACCTGATCGAGGCGGCTGACCAGCGGGAGGCAGAGGCCATCGCGGCGAAGATTCCGCCAGCCAGCCTCGGTTGTGTCGAGGTCCGGCCTTTGCGCCAGCTGCCGCAGCGCTGAGCATGCCGCTCACTGGAGCCATTGCGGCGGCGCAGGTCGAGGCGGTCTATCGTCGCGAGTCGCGTCGGGTCCTGGCCACGCTGATCCGCCTGCTGGGTGATTTCGATCGTGCCGAGGAAGCACTGCAAGACGCCTTCGCCGCCGCGCTGCAGCAATGGCCACGCGATGGCGTTCCGGACAACCCGCGCGCCTGGCTGGTGTCCACCGGTCGCTTCAAGGCCATCGATGCCCTGCGCCGGCGGGCGCGCTTCGATGCCTCGCTGCGGCT
>DNMQ01000443.1 GCA_003488145.1 Pseudomonas sp. | reverse complement strand
TCGCTCTTGCGCTTCTTGTCCACCGGCACCAGCCATTGCTTGACCGTCTTCGCCGCGGCGTTGCGTGGGCTGACCTCGACCGATAGCGGGTCGCGCAGCAGCTCGCGGGCCATCTGCCGGATCGGCTCGGAAAAGGTCGCGGAAAACAGCAGCGTCTGGCGCTTCTTCGGCAGGGCGGAGAACAGCTGGTCCAGCTCGTCGGCGAAACCGAGGTCGAGCATGCGATCGGCCTCGTCGAGCACCAGCGCCTGCAGCTGATTGAAGCCCACCGCATTCTGCCGGTAGAGATCGAGCAGGCGACCGGGCGTCGCCACCAGCACATCGATGCCCTTGCGCAGCGCCATCATCTGCGGGTTGATGCTGACCCCGCCGTACACCGCGTAGGTGCGCAGCGGCAGGTTCTGCCCATACACACGAAAGCTCTCGTGCACCTGCTCGGCCAGTTCGCGGGTCGGCACCAGTACCAGCGCGCGTACCGAATTGCTCGCCACCTTGGCGCCTTCCATGGTCAGGCGCTGCAGCAATGGCAGGGCGAAGCCAGCGGTCTTGCCGGTGCCGGTCTGCGCCGCCGCCATCAGGTCGCGGCCCTTGAGCACGGCGGGAATGGCTTCGATCTGCACCGGCGTCGGCTTGCGGTAATCGAGGGTTTCCAGGGTCCGCAGCAGCGGATCGATCAGGCCCAGGGAGGCGAAGGTCATGGCAGGCTCGCAGCGCCGTTTCGGCGGGATGAAAAAGGGCGGATTCTAGCAGCAGGCCGGGCACATCGGCGCGCCAGCCGATTGCAGGCGGGCCAGGCGATGCCTTGCTGTCACAGTTTCATACGCTGCCGCGCTGGTAGCTGGCCAACGCCTGCCGCAGGATAGGCAGAGCGCCGCGGCGCCGTCACATCAACCGCACGGAGACCCTGATGGAAGCGCTACTCGCCCACGGCCCCTTCGCCGAATTCGCCCTACTGCTGATCGTTTCCGCGGTGGTCGGGGCGATTGCCGTGAGCCTGCGCCAGCCGCTGCTGATTTCCTACATCGTGGTCGGCATTCTGCTTGGCCCGGCGGTGTTCGGCCCGGTCAACGCCGCCGAACAGATCCATCTGCTGGCCGAGATCGGCGTCGCCGTGCTGCTGTTCGTGGTCGGGCTCAAGCTGGACCTCGCGCATATCCGCAATATCGGGCCGGTGGCGCTGGCCACGGGGCTCGGGCAGCTGACCTTCACCATCGTCTTCGGCTTCGCGCTCACGCTGCTGATGGGCAAGAGCACCATGGAGGCGATCTACATCGCCGTGGCGCTGACCTTTTCCAGCACCATCATCATCGTCAAGCTGCTCTCGGACAAACACGAGCTCGACTCGCTGCACGGACGCATCGCCGTGGGTTTCCTGATCGTTCAAGACCTCGCCGTGGTGCTGGCGATGATGACCATGAGCGCCCTGCGCGGCGCCGGCGATGCCGGCTGGGCCGAGGTCTCGGGCTCGCTGCTGCTGCGTCTGGCAGGCGCGGCCATCCTGATCTACGTGCTGATGCGCTACGTGCTGCCGCCGCTGGTCAGCCGCATGGCGCGCTCGCAGGAACTGCTGCTGATCTTCGCCATTGCCTGGGGCACCGGGCTCGCCGCGCTGGGCGACTACATCGGTTTCAGCAAGGAGGCCGGAGCCTTCGTCGCCGGCTTTTCGCTGGCCTCGACGGCCTATCGCGAAGCGATGAACGCGCGCCTGACCGGCATCCGCGACTTCATGCTGCTGTTCTTCTTCATCGACCTCGGTGGCCGGCTGGATTTCTCCACGCTCGGCAACGAGATCCTGCCGGCCATCGTGCTGGCGCTGTTCGTGCTGATCGGCAACCCGCTGATCGTCATGGCAATCATGGGCTACATGGGCTATCGCAAGCGCACCGGCTTTCTCGCCGGGCTGACCGTGGCGCAGATCAGCGAGTTCTCCATTGTCTTCGTCGCCATGGGCATCACCCTCGGCCATATCGGGCCGGAGGCGCTGGGGCTCACCACGCTGGTCGGTTTGGTGACGATCATGCTCTCGACCTACATGATCCTGTTCTCGCAACCGCTCTACGAGCGGCTGGCGCCCTGGCTCGGCGTGTTCGAGCGCAAACGCCCCTATCGCGAGCTGGAAGTGGAGGCTCTGGGGAAGCCGCAGGGCCATCCGCGCATCATCATCTTCGGCCTGGGCCGATATGGCTCGCGTCTGCTGCAGCAGCTGGCCGCGGCACGACTGCCGGTGCTCGGTGTGGACTTCGACCCCGAGGCAGTGCGCACGCTGCGCCGCAGCAAGCTGCCGGTACGTTTCGGCGATGGCGAGGACCCCAGCTTTCTCGAATCGCTGCCGCTTGAGCATGCCGAATGGGTGGTCACCAGTTTTCCGCAGTGGGAGGCCAATCGCGCCTTTCTGCATGCGCTCAAGCATGCAGGGTTTCAGGGCAAGATCGCCGGCGTGGTGCGCGACGATCAGCATGGCAAGGCGCTGGATGCGGCCGGCGTCGCCCGCGTACTGAACCCCTTCACCGATGCGGCGGACTTCGCCGCGCGCAGCCTGATCGACGAGCTGGGATCAACGCCCAGGCCGCCGACCGACTACGCGGCAAGGCGTTGAGAACCCCAAACGCGGCGCCATCCGGGCTCTGTCTGACCGGCGGACTTCAGCCACCGCCAGCGCAGCCGTTAACCTGCTATCCACCGGCCCCAATCGAGTGCGCCCATGAGTTCGAGCAACACCAGCAGCATCCCTGCCCCAGATGCCTATCCGTGCCACGGCGCCGCCGAACACGGCGCCTGCCCCAGCTGCGCCAGTGGCGAGCGCCTGGGCTTCAGCTTCAGTTACGCCTTCCAACCGATCGTCGATCTGCGCAGCCGGCAGATCTTCGCCCATGAGGCGCTGGTCCGCGGCGTCGGCGGCGAACCAGCCCCCACCGTGCTGTCGCAGGTCACCGAGCAGAATCGCTTCCGTTTCGATCAGGCCGGCCGGGTCAAGGCGATCAAGACCGCGTCCAGGCTGGGCATGCAGAGCAAGCTGTCGATCAATTTCATGCCCAACGCGATCTACCGCCCCGAGTTGTGCATACGCTCGACGCTGGAAGCCGCCCGCGCCCACGACTTTCCCATCGAGCAAATCATCTTCGAGACCGTCGAAGGCGAGCGCATCAACGACGGCAAGTGGCTGACCGAGGTGTTCCGCGAATACCAGCGCATCGGCTTTCTCACCGCCATCGATGACTTCGGTGCCGGCTTTGCCGGGCTCAATCTGCTGGCCGATTTCCAGCCGGACATCATCAAGCTGGACATGGACCTGATCCGCGGCATCGACCAGAGCCGCACGCGTCAGGCCATCGTCCGGGCGACGGTGCGCATGTGTGAGGAGTTGGGTATCAAGGTGATCGGCGAAGGCGTGGAAACCGCCGACGAATGCAGCGCCCTGTTCGATCTGGGCATCCATCTGATGCAGGGCTATCTGTTCAGCCGGCCGCTGTTCGAGGCCTGTGGCCAGGCGGAACAGCTCGCCTGGCCGCAGTGAGTTCAGCCGCGCAGCAGCTTGAGCAGTTCCTCTGCCGCCGCTTCCGATGAGGCCGGGTTCTGCCCGGTCACCAGCAGCCCGTCGACCTGCACGTAAAGCGCCCAGTCCGCGCCCTTGCTGTACTGGCCGCCACGCTCGCGCAGGCGGTCCTCGAGCAGGAACGGCACTACATCGGTCAGCTCCACACCCGCTTCCTCGCCATTGGTGAAGCCGGTGACCCGCTTGCCCTTGACCAGATACTCGCCATCTTTGCCGCGCACCTCGGTCAACGCCGCCGGTGCGTGGCAGACCGTGGCCACCGGCTTGTCGGCCTTGACGAAGGACTCGATCAGGGCGATGGATGTGGGGTTGTCCACCAGGTCCCACAGCGGGCCGTGGCCGCCCGGATAGAACACCGCGTCGAAATCCTCGACCGACACCTGATCCAGACGATAGGTGTTGGCCAGCAGCGTCTGCGCCTCGCCATCCCCGTTGAAACGCTCGGTGGCCTCGGTCTGGGCGTCGGGCTCGTCGCTCTTCGGGTCCAGCGGCGGTTCGCCACCCTCGGGCGACGCGAGCACCACCTGCGCCCCGGCATCCATGAAGACGTAGTACGGCGCGGCGAATTCCTCCAGCCAGAAGCCGGTCTTTTTGCCGGTGTCACCCAGCTGGTCGTGGGACGTGAGCACGATAAGAATTTTCATGGAGCCTCCTTGTTGAAGCGCGACGTGAACAGTTGAGACTGCCGCCGCGGGCACATTGCTCCGCGGCCAAATCACATCCATGAAAAAGGGCGCCGAAGCGCCCTCAAGAATCACCGTTCCGGTCAGATCCGGAAGCTGTCCACCAGCTGCTTCAGGCGGCGCGCCTGCTGATCCAGATCGCCGCAGGCGCGCAGGGTCGATTGCAGGTTCTCCACGCCTTGCTGGTTCAGCGTGTTGATCTCGGTGATGTCCATGTTCAGCGACTCGATCACCGCGGTCTGCTCCTCGGTGGCGGTGGCCACCGACTGGTTCATGCCGTCGATCTCGCCGATGCGCTGGGTCACCTCGCCGAGGCGCTCGCCGGCGCGGTCGGCGATGGAGACGCTGGATTCACTCTGCCGCTGGCTTTCGGTCATGGTCTGCACCGAAGCGCCGGCACCGACCTGCAGCTGCTCGATCATCTGCTGGATTTCCTGCGCCGAGCTCTGGGTGCGATGCGCCAGGTTGCGCACCTCGTCGGCGACCACGGCAAAGCCGCGCCCCGCCTCGCCGGCCCGCGCCGCCTCGATGTCGGCGTTCAGCGCGAGCAGGTTGGTCTGCTCAGAAATGCCCTTGATCACCTCGAGAATCTGGCCGATGTCCACGGTCTTGGCATTGAGCGCCTCGATCTGCCCGCAGGACGCGCTGATCTTCGCCGACAGCTCGCGCATCGCGGCGATGTTCTGCTCCACCACCTGGCGACCGTCTTCGGCCTGATGCCGCGCGCCACTGGCGTGCTGCGAGGCATCTGCCGCGTTGCGGGCGATCTCCTGGGCGGCGGCGCCAAGTTCGTTGATCGCCGCCGCCACGCTGTTGGTGCGACTGGCCTGCTCGTCGGAGTTGGCCATCGATGCGTTCGAAGCGCCAAGCACGCGTTGTGCCACTTCGTTGACCTGCAGCGTGGCCGAGGACACCTCGCGGATCGATTCATGGATACGCTCGACGAAGCGGTTGAAGGCGGTCGCCAGCTGACCGAACTCATCCCTGGACTGCACGGCGAGGCGCCGGGTCAGGTCACCCTCGCCCTCGGCGATGTTGGCCATGGCGCGGCCCATGTCGGTGAGCGGACGCATCAGTACACGAATCAGCATGCCCAGCAGCAGCAGGATGAACGCCACGGCGGCAACCGTGGCGACCAGCGCGGTGGTGCGAAAACTGGCGAGGCTGGCGTAGGCCGCGTCCTTGTCCAGCGAGATGCCGACGTACCAGGTCACCGAAGGCAGGCCCTGAACCCGGCTGAAGCTGAGGATGCGCGGATTACCCTCAAGCTGCGCCTCGACATAGCCACTACTGAGCGACGGCGTATTCTGCGGGTAAATATCCTGGAGCGACTTCATCACCATCTGCTGATCGGGATGGACCAGCACCTTGCCGTCGCCGCTGACAAGAAAGGCGTACCCCATGCCATCAAAATCCAGCGCGTTGAGCATATCCACCAGAGTTTTCAGGCCTAGGTCGCCACCAACTACACCCGTCGCGCCCTGGCCGCTTTTGACCGGGGTTGCGACTGTCACAACCAGCTCGTTCAGCGTGGCATCCAGGTAAGGTTCGGTCAGCGTCGTGCCATCTGCAGACAGCGCATCCTTGTACCAGGGGCGAGTTCTCGCATCGTAGTCGTCCGGCATGGCCTCGTAAGGGCGGAGGATATAGCTGCCATCGGCTCCGCCGAGATAGGTGAACATGAACGTAGAGGTCAGTGCGCGTTGTTCGAGCAGACTGCCAACAGACTCTGCCGAGTCATCCCGGCCGATGGTCTGCGCAGCGCTTTCCACCAGCAGGATACGGCCTGACAGCCAGTTCTGAATGTTGTGGGCGGTAACCTCGCCCATTTCCCCCAGGTAGCTTTCGAGGTTGGCGCGAATGGCGCTCCGCTGCAGATAATCGTTATAGAGGGTAAACAGCGCAAAAGTTGCGATCACCACTAACGAGGCGGCCAGCAGAATCTTGTGGCTGAACTTGAGATGACTAGACATTTGAGGCGCGTCCGAATGACTGAACGGGGTGCTGGCATCCTGCGCACTGTGCATTCCTTTAATCTCAATCACTTTTTCGGCCGTTCCCAAAGAAACTTGACCTACTAGTCGCAATGCGGATGTTTCCCCATAAAAAACGCCAGCCTGCTGGCTGGCGTTCTTCACGCGAAGGGGCCGCGCCGTGGTCAGCGACCGGCCAGTGCCGGCATCACCCGCGGACGCAACATCTCGCCAAGCACCGCCAGCGCACCGATCGCTCCGGCGATCCAGTACCAGCGCTGCAACGGGTCGAAGCCCAGCCAGCCAAGGGCATGCAGGAAGACCATGAGGATCAGCACTGGACAGACATAGCGCACCATGAACAGCCA
>DNMQ01000441.1:5371-5569 GCA_003488145.1 Pseudomonas sp. | reverse complement strand
CCAGCGCAGCAGCGCCTCCATGACTTCGGGCTCGCCCTGGGCATTGACCTGGGCCTGGTAATGCAGCACGAACTCGTCCCGGTCCAGCGCCCGGCGCAGAGCCTGCTCGAGGGCGCGGCGGCCGGCGGCGGCATCGCTGAGCGCCTCGTTGTAGAACACCGTGCAGTTGCGGCCGGCATCCTTGGCCGCATACAGCGC
>DNMQ01000441.1:0-5222 GCA_003488145.1 Pseudomonas sp. | reverse complement strand
TCGTTGATGCGCTTGAAGTGGTCCAGGTCGAGGTAGAGCAGCGTCAGCGGCAGGCGCGCCGCGAGCAGCTGTTCGAGGCGCTGCACCAGGTAGTTGCGATTGGCCAGCTGCGTCAGCGGATCGAAGTGGGCAAGAAAGCGCAGACGCTGTTCGGCGCGCAGGCGATCGCTGATGTCGCGCAGCAGCACGAGGAAATGGCGAACGCCGTAGCGCTGGAATGGCGTGCAGCTGATCTCCAGCGGCACCTCCCGATCATGACGGCGACCGGTCAGCTCCAGCGGCGTGTTCGCCGGGGTGCTCAGCAGGCGGGTGGTGGCGTCGCTTTCCAGCAGGCGATCACTCGGCAGGTTGCCCAGCAGCTCCGCCGGGGTACAGCCGAACAGCGCTGCCGCCGCAGGGTTGGCCTGCAGCACGCGCAGCTCGCGGTCGACCACCAGCATGCCGATCGGCGCGGTGTCCACCAGGTCGCGGAACAGCTGCTCGCTTTCGCTGAGCGCCAGCTGGCGCTCGTGCAGCTGGTTCATCATCTGATTGAGGGTTCTGGCCAGCCGGCCGATCTCGTCGCGGCCGCCGACCGACAGGTTCTGCGGTTGCTGATCGATGGCGAACTGGCGTGCGGCCTGGTCGATGCGGGCCAGGCGGCGCGTCAGCAGGCGGCCATAGAGGCGGTTGAGGATCAATCCGAGCAGCAGCAACAGCGTCAGCGTCTGCGCCAGGTAGAACCAGGCCTCGCGCTTGGTCTGCGCCAGCATCGGCGCGAAGTCGTACTCCACCAGCAGCGCTTCGCGCAGCGGCGTGCCGTCCTGGGCGACGCGGTCCAGCGGGTAGATCGCCAACTGCCTGGAGCCTTCGCCGAACCAGCCCGCGCGGCCGCCGTTCACCTGTTTGGCGAGTTCGCTGGCATCGATCAGCGTCAGGCGCTCGGGGGACAGACCCAGCTGGGTCGTGGCGATCACCTGTAGGCTGCGGTCGATCACCATCGCCCAGCGCACACCTTCCAGGCTGGCCAGATCGGCCAGCTCGGTTTCCAGCTCGGCGTTGCGGCCGAGGCGGCGATGATCGCTCAGGCTGCTCTGCAGCAGGGCAAGATGCTGCGAGGTGTGATTGCGCCAGCCGGCGAGGGTTTCCTCGATACGGGTCGGCAGGTGCCAGGCGGTCAGCATGACCGTGAACAGCAGACCGAAGATGCCCAGCAGCAGGGGCAGTGATCGACGCAGCGACAACCTTGTCAGCATATTGGGCCCTCGCAGCGAGCGATCAGATTGACCGGATTCGAACCGTTGAGCAGCCGGCGTTCGCGCAGATATTGGCTGAGCTGGCCGATGCTCTGCTGCAACTGGCCCTCGTCGAACCACTCACGGTTGACGGCGCGATCACCCATCAACAAGCCGTCGAGGGTGACCTGCAGTGCCATCGGCGTCAGGCCCAGGCGCGCATGCAGGCGCGGATCGGTTTCGCCGCGATTGTCCTGCCAGGTGCGCAGCGCATCGAACCAGAGGGCCCGGAGGCGCCGACGCTGCTCGCGGGTGACGCGTTGCCGGTCGACCACCAGTACGTCGACGATCTCGCCCGGCAGCTGGCGGCTGTCGAAGATGCGCCGGGCGCCCTCGCTTTCCAGCGCAGGGCCCTCCGAAGCGAAGGTGATGACAGCGTCGACTTCGCCGGCGGCGAAGGCAGCGGCCTGCTCATGCACCGGCAGGCTGACCACCTGCAGATCGTCGATCCGCAGCCGGGCCTGATCCAGCACGCGGGACAGGAAGTAGGCGCCCAGCGCAGTGTTTTCGACGCCGATGCGCTGGCCGGACAGGTCCTTGAGGCTGGTCAGCGGCGCGTGGGCGACCAGCGCATCGGCGCCAGCTGAGACGTTGGTGACCAGAATGATCTCCAGGTCGAGCTCCGCCGCGCTGTCCTGCAGCAGCAGCGTTTCGTCGAGGGTGAGCATGGCGGCGTCCAGCATGCCGTTGCGAAAGCCGCGCAGCACACCTGTGGTGTTCGGGTATTCCACCAGGCGGATGCCACTGGGGGCAGTCCAGCCCAGATCGTCCGCCAGATAGATCGGCGCATAGCCAAGCCAGCGGTTGCTGCCGATACGGATCGAATCCGATTCGGGCTGGCAGCCGAGCAAGGCGACAAACAACAGCAAGAGGATTGAGCCCCGAACCATGCGATCACTCCGTGATACCTGTTAGCCACCATAGCGAAACCGTACGGTCACGGGAATCCCTTCGAAAGCAGGGGATATAGGCGCGACGTATCGGCGGTGCGCTGAATCGCATCAGCGACGCTCGTCTGCAGCGGCACCGTGCTCAACTCCGGCAAGTGGCACGGGCATAGTCGGTGATCAACCTGGGCAGGTTTTCCAGGGCCTCGGTGCTCTGGGCGGCACCGATCTGCAGGGCCTCCTTGGGCATGCCGAAAACCACGCAGCTGGCTTCGTCCTGGGCCACGGTGCGGGCACCGGCCTCGCGCATGTTCAGCAGGCCGCGTGCGCCGTCGTCGCCCATGCCGGTCATGATGATGCCCAGCGCGTTGTGCCCGGCATGCCGCGCCACCGAGCGAAACAGCACGTCCACCGACGGCTTGTGGCGGTTGACCGGCGGCCCGTCGAGCACTTCGACGAAGTACTGCGCGCCGCTGCGCTTGAGCTGCATGTGCCACCCGCCGGGCGCGACCAGTGCCAGCCCGGCGCGCACGCGATCGAGGTGGCGCGCCTCGCGAACTTCGATCTGGCACAGGTTGTTCAGGCGCTGGGCGAAGGCTGCGGTGAATTTCTCCGGCATGTGCTGGACGATGACGATGCCCGGGCTGTCCGCCGGCAACTGGCGCAGCACCAGTTCCAGTGCCTGGGTGCCGCCGGTCGACGTGCCAAGCGCGATGACACGATCGGTGGTGGTCAGCCCCGCCGCGGGCAATGGCTCCCGGGAGGGCTCCCGGGACGGGCTGCTGGGTTTCGGTTGCGCACGCACGGCGGCGCGCGGCCGGCTGCGGGCTGCCTGTTCGATCTGCCGGATCAGCTCGCTGGAGAGCTGCTGCAGGCTTTCCTTGAGGCCCAGCCTGGCCTTGGTGAACACACCGACGGCTCCGGCTGCCAACGCTTCCAGAGTGATCGCCGCACCGGCCTCGGTGAGGGTCGAGCAGATGATCGCCGGTGTCGGTCGTTCAGCCATGATCTTGCGCAGAAAGGTGATGCCGTCCATGCGTGGCATTTCCACGTCCAGCACCAGCACGTCCGGCCAGTCGCGCTGCATCTTCTCCAGGGCGAACAGCGGGTCGGCAGCCTGGCCGATGACCTGGATGCCGGGGTGACGATCCAGGCAGGCGGTCAGTACCTGGCGCACCAGCGCGGAGTCGTCGACGATGAAGACTTTGATCATGAGCGACCCCTGGGCGGCAAGACGGGGTTCGGCCCGGTGCGTCGGAACATCGCGGAGGGGGCTGAGCGGCTCATAGCCGCTCGAATACCGACGGCCCCAGACCGCGCAGCGGCAAGCCGAAGCCGTGCACGCTTTCGGCGTGGCCGATCAACAGCAGACCGCCCGGGCGCAGGTGCTGCAACAGACGCGCCGTGATGGCGCGCTTGTCGTCAGCGGTGAAGTAGATCAGCACGTTGCGCAGCAGGATCAGGTCCATCGGTTCGAGATCCTGCGGCAGCGGCCGCATGAGGTTGATCTCGCGAAAGCTGACCCGCTCGCGCAGCGCCTGGCTGATACGAAAGTTGCCATCCTGGGCGCCGACGCCACGCAGGCAGTGGCGCTTCAGCCAGCCGGGTGGGAAAGCGTCGGTGTCGGTCATCGGATAGACCGCCTCGCGAGCCTTGTGCAAAACGCTCTGGCTCAGGTCACTGGCAAGGATCGACCAGTCGGAGCTGGCGTGCTCGGCCAGTACCATCGCCAGGCTGTAGGGCTCTTCGCCGCTGGAGCAGGCGGCGCTCCAGCAGCGTAGCGGCCCGCTGCGGCGTGCCAGCCACTGGGCGAGAAAGCGGAAGTGCTGCGGCTCGCGGAAGAAGTAGGTTTCGTTGGTGGTCAGCAGGTCGACCACCAGCCGCCGCTCGACCTGCTGCTCCGGTGCGCGCAGCAGATCCAGATACTGCGCATAGTCGCGCAGGCCCAGCGCCCTGAGCCGGCGCATCAGCCGGCCGGCCACCAGCGGGCGCTTGCCGTCGCTCATGCGTATGCCGGAAGCCTCGGCCATCATCTTCTGCAGATAGCGGAACTCCCGATCGCCCAGCGACGGCAGGTGGGACGTCGTCACTTCAGCCTGCCAGCGCCATGGCGCGATTGAGTTGCAGGATGTCGTCCAGCGAGAGCACCCGGCGCACGTCGAGAATGATGGTGAAGCCCTGCTCGTTGCGCGCCATTCCGGCGATGAAGTCGGTGCGGATGCCGGTGCCGAAGGGCGGCGCCGGCTCGACTTCATGCCCTTCGATGTCCAGCACCGCGTCCACTGCATCGACCACCAGGCCGATGCGCTGCTGCACCTCGTTGAGCTCCAGTTCGATGATCACGATGCAGGTGCGCTTGCCCGCGGCGGTGCGCTCCATGCCGAAGCGCGCCGCCAGGTCCAGCACAGGCACCACGTTGCCGCGCAGGTTGATTACCCCGTGGATGCACGCGGGCATCATCGGCACGCTGGTGATCTGGCCGTACTCGATGATTTCCCGGACCAGCTCGATCGGCAGGGCATAGCGCGCCTGGCGAACCCGGAACGAGAGGTGCTGGATGCTGTGCTCGGTGTTGGCGATCTGGTTCATGCGCGCACCCTCAGCTGAAGCTGACGAACTGGCTGTCGTCCACCGACGCCAGTGCCCGCTGCTCGCCACGCGGGCTCTTGGCGGCCGGGCGTGGGCTGGCGAACGGCACCGGGCGCCGCAGCGGCTGCGAGGCGGTGTTAGTGGCGTCGAAGCGGAAGAAACTGATCAGCTCGAGCAGCTGTCCGGCCTGGGCGTTCATCTCCTCGGAGGTGGCGGCCAGCTCCTCGGAAGCCGAGGCGTTCTGCTGGGTGATCTGGTTCATCTGGCCCATGGCGATGTTGATCTGCTCGGCTCCGCTGCTCTGCTCCTGCGAGGCGGCGGTGATCTCCTGCACCAGGTCGGATGTCTTCTGGATGTTCGGCACGATCTCGTCGAGCAGCGACCCGGCCTGCTCGGCCAGTTGCACGCTGTTGCTGGCGACACCGCCGATCTCCTGGGCAGCGACCTGACTGCGCTCGGCCAGCTTGCGCAC
>DNMQ01000442.1 GCA_003488145.1 Pseudomonas sp. | reverse complement strand
GGCCATGACATGGCCTTCGACCCGGCCGCCGATGCCGACGACGACAGCGCCTACCAGTCGCCTGCGCACTATCTGGAAGATCATCGCTACGATCCGGCCCGCCAGCTGGAAGATGCCGACTGGAGCGACAGTTCCACTTCCAGCCTGCATACGGCGCTCGAGGGGCTCGACGAGCGCAGCCGGGACATTCTCCAGCAACGCTGGCTGAACGAAGACAAGGCGACCCTGCACGACCTGGCTGCCAAGTACAACGTATCGGCCGAGCGCATTCGTCAGCTGGAGAAGAATGCGATGAACAAGTTGAAGGGCTCGATTCAGGCCTGATGCTCGTCAGCTGAAAACGAATCGCGGGATGCCATTGGCTCCCGCGATTTTTTTTGCCTGCCGTTCGCTCGGGGTGCCGCCCGGCTATCGAGGCTTGCTTCTGGCCTGGCGGATGTTGTCTCGCGCCTGTTCAACCGCGACCAGCAGCTGGGCGTTGGTGATCGGCTTGTGCAGCCAGACGATCCCTGCGGGGAACTGTGCCTGCTCGAACTGGTGCGCGGCGGAGATAACGACGATGGGCAGATCCTGCATCGCCGGTTGATCGCGCAATTCGTCGATAAGCTGCATGCCGCTGCCGTCGGGCAGGTGCAGGTCCAGTGTCATGGCCTCGTAATGGCTGGCAGCGAGCTTTTCACGGGCCTGATGCAGGCTTTGCACGCGCTCCACGCCGTAGCCGCCCTCGCGCAGCATCATATGCAGCAGACGGCCGGTGTCAGGCTCGTCTTCGACGACCAGGATTCGCGGCTGGCCGTCGCGGCAGTCCGATTCGGCTGGCGGTATCTGGATCGGCAGCTCGCACCAGAAGGTGGTGCCCTGGCCGGGTACGCAGTCGAAGCCGACCGTACCGCCCATGCGTTCGATCAGCTCCTTGGTGATCGCAAGTCCGAGTCCGGTACCGGACTTCTGCCGGCTGTCGGAGGCATCGGCCTGGGCGAACTTCTCGAACACGCGGGAGCGGAACGCCTCGGGAATGCCGGGGCCCTGGTCGGTAACGCTGATACGAACCTTGGTCCCACGCAGGGAGCTGTGCAGGCGAATCTCTCCGCCCTCGGGGGTGAACTTGACGGCGTTTGAGAGGAAGTTGCCAAGCACCTGCTGCAGGCGCAGGCCGTCCACCCAGACCAGCACATCGGTCGGATGCTCGAGCGTACAGCGCACGCCATGCTGCTCGCAGAGGGCCTGGTTGCTCGCCAGCGATTCCTCGAGCAGGTCGCCAAGCGAATGTTCGCGCAGTTCGAACGACATCTTGCCGGCGGCAATCTTTTCCATGTCCAGCAGGTCGTTGATCAGATGACCCAGGCGCAGGCTGTTGCGATAGGCGATCTCGAGCATCTGCTGCATGGCTGGAGGCGCTGCCCCGAGCGCGCCGCCGACGATCAGCCCGAGCGCACCGCTGATGGAGGTCAGTGGCGTGCGCAGCTCGTGGCTGACGGTGGAAACGAAGTCGTTCTTCATCTGCTCGACGCGCTTGCGTTCGGTGAGGTCCATCAGCGTGCCGCTGATGCGCTGGGCCATGCCTTGTGGATCGCGCTGGATGTAGCCACGCAGCAACACGGGTACGACGTGGCCGTGCTTGTGCTGCAGGCGCAGTTCGGTAGTGAAATGATCGACATTGGACAGCATGGTTTGCACCAGCCGGGCTTTCTGCTGCGCTAGGTCTTCGGCAACCGTCAACCGCTCCCACAGTTTGAGGTCGCAGGTCAGCTCGTTGGGACGATAACCGAGCATTTCCCAGGCGCGGGGCGAGGCGAACATGCTGCCGGCTTCCAGATCGAGATCCCACAGCCCATCGTTGCTGCCTTTCAGGGCCAGCGACAGACGCTCCTCGCTCAAGCGCAGATCGTGTTTGCTCTGACGTATGTGCCGCGTCATCTCGTTCGCCAGCGCCTGGGCACGGCTATGGCGCAACGCCAATGACGAGGTCAGGAAAAAAACCAGCAGGCTCAGACCGAGCCCCAGGCCGAACACCAGTGCCTCGTTGGAATGAAAACGCTCGTCGAACTCGGGCCGGCTATCCATGCGCAGCGTCCAGGTCTGGCCGTACAGCTCGAGCTGCTGCAACTGGCTGAAGCGGGCACTGCCGGGCTCGGGGGCTTCGCTCGATGCGTACAGCAGGTGTTCCGGCTCTTCACCGGGACTGGCGTAGATATGCAGCGCCAGCGGCAGATCGGCCGCTCGCAGAATGCCGCGCATCAGATCTTCGACGCGATAAGGGCTATAGACGAAGCCGCGCAGCGCCTGCATGCGCTGCTCCGGCGTCGTCAGCGGCGCGCTCGGTCGATACACCGGGACATAGAGCAGCACTCCGGCCTGCACCTTGCCGTGGGTTTCCTGCAGAAGCGTTACCTTGCCGGTAATACTCGTTTCGCCCAACTGAGCCGCGCGTTGCATGGCGCGCCGGCGAGTCGGCTCGGAATACATGTCGTAGCCGAAAGCGGCCAGGTTGCGGCTGAGGAATGGCTCGAGAAAAATGATCGAGGTGTAGAGTTCCCGCTGACCGGGCGGATGAATGTCGTAATCCGGGTAGCCCTGTGCACGAATGCGTGCGACGTGCGCATCGCGCTCGGCATGCGGGATCGCCTGGCTGAAACCGACGCCCTGGATGCCGGGATAACGGTCTGGCAACAGCAAGCGCTCGACGTACGTGCGCCACTGCTCGCGGCTGACATTCTCCATGGCATCGAACAGGCCGGCGCCGCCGAGCAGGATCTGCTCGTGGTCCCGTAGCCGCTTGCGGATTGCTTCGGTGACC
Organism: Pseudomonas sp.; assembly: GCA_003488145.1. Classification (GTDB taxonomy): domain Bacteria; phylum Pseudomonadota; class Gammaproteobacteria; order Pseudomonadales; family Pseudomonadaceae; genus Stutzerimonas. The sequence goes on along the minus strand of DNMQ01000442.1, from coordinate 3,556 downwards.
TTCTCGCCGAGCAGCTGGAACTGCTGCTGGGCCGCGCTAGCCTCGTTGGTGCGCAGACTCTGCCAGACCACCAGTTGGACCAGCAGGGTGAACGCCAGCATTCCCCAGGCAACGCCGTTTCTCCAGCTGAACAGCTGTCGCAGGCCGTGAGGCTGATTGTGGTGTATCGCTGGATCGCTCATCATCTTCGTTGCGGTACGCGGTGGTTGACCGATTGGACGCCGGAGGCCTGGAATCGGTGCCAGTCTGCGGCACTCGAGCCAGTATGCCGCAAAGCCGGTTGCCCGGCCTTCCATGACGGCGAGGTTGACCGTTCTGTCAGCTTACCTGCCGTAATGGCCTATTGATATATGCGCCTGATCAGGCTCCGGACGAGCGGCAACTCTGCCCGTAGCGGAGTTCGGCCGCGCGCCAATCGATGTCGCTGGCAGGCTGCGGTCGTGCAAAGCCGTAGCCTTGGCCATAGTCGCAATTCTGCGCCAGCAGAAACGCCGCCTGGTCTGCAGTCTCGATGCCTTCCGCCACGACTTTGAGACCCAGATTGTGTGCCAGACCGATGACCGAGCGGGTGATGGCGGCGTCCTCGCGGTCGTCGGGCAGGCCGCGGACGAAGCCCTGGTCGATCTTNNCCGGTGCCGAAATCGTCGATCGCCAGCTGAACGCCGAGTGCGCGCAGGCGCTGCAGTAGCTCCAGGGCAGCGTCCGGGTCCTGCATCACCGCACTTTCGGTTATCTCCAGTTCCAGATGGTGCGCCTCTAGCCCGCAGCGGGCCAGAATGGTGGCGACCTGCAGGTCGAGCTCGCCGTTGCCGAACAGGCGGCTGGAGATGTTCACCGCGATGAAGCCAAGCGGGCGACCCTGGCCAAGCCACTCTCGAGCCTGATTGCACGCCTGCTCCAGCACCCAGTGATCGATCGCGCTGATCAGCCCGTTTTCCTCGGCGACGGGAATGAAGATGCCCGGTGCGATCAGGCCTTTCTCCGGGTGTAGCCAGCGTACCAGTGTCTCGAAACCGGTGATCGTGCCCTCGAGCAGGTCGTAGATCGGCTGAAAGTGCAGGCGCAGCTGTCCTTGCTCGAGGGCCTGGCGCAATGCGGTGACCAGTTCGACGCGCTGGCGGGCCTGGCTGGTCAGTTCCTCGGAATAGAACGCATAGGTTGAGCGGCCGCTGTTCTTGGCCTTGAACAGCGCCGAGTCGGCGTTGCGCATCAGCTGTTCGACGTTCTGCACGTCGGTCGGATAGGGGTACAGCACGATGCCGATGCTGGCGCTGCTGAACAGCTCCTGGCCGGCGATATGGAAGGGTTCGTTCAGTCGGTCGAGAATGCGCAACGCCAGCGAGGTGGCCTTCTCCGCGCCGTAGCCTTCACAGAGCAGGGCGAACTCGTCACCGCCGAGTCGGCCAAGCGTCATGCCTTCTTCCAGGTACTCGCCCAGTCGCGTGCTGACAGCCTGCAACAGCGCGTCGCCCAGGCTGTGGCCAAGGCTTTCATTGATGTCCTTGAAGTGATCGAGGTCGATCAGGAGTAATGCACCGCTGCGTCTGTTGGCCCTGGCGCGCTCGAGATCCTGCTTGGCGCGCTCGGTGAACAGCAACCGATTCGGCAGCTTGAGCAACGGGTCGTAATGAGCGAGCTGGTCGAGCTCTTCGCGCGAGCGCTTGAGTGCCGAGAGGTCGGAGAACACCGCCACGTAATGGCTGAGCTGGCCCTGGTTGTCATGGATGCAGCGCAGGTTCTGCCATTGAGGGTACACCTCGCCATTCTTGCGTCGGTTCCAGATCTCGCCGCTCCACTCGCCATGCTCTTTCAGCGCCAGCCACATCTGGTTGTAGAAGGCTGCGTCGTGCTTGCCAGACGCGAAGAGTCTAGGGGTCTGTCCAAGGACTTCCTCGGTGCTGTATCCGGTGATGCGGCTGAACGCCGGATTGACGTGCACGATGTGTTGGCTTGGATCAGTGACCAGCACGCCTTCCTGAGTGCTGTCGAAGACTGCGGCGGCCTGCTTCAGGCTGGTCTCCTGCAGGTGGTGTGCGCGCTGCTGTTCGTCGAAGCGGCGAAAGTGCTGGCGGCCGAGCAGGAATATCAGCACGGTGGTAAGCCCCACGAACAGCGCGCCCTTGCCTGTCTGCCAGGTCTGGATATTGCCAGCAGCCAGGTAGCCGACCAGCATGTCGCCGAGGAGAATCCACAGCATGGCCAGGCAGAAATAGCCCAGACTCAGCCGGACGAGGTAGGTGTTCATGGTTGTTCTCGGGTCCGATCCAGATACTGCATAGTCAAACCCCATCGCACTGACCGAGCGGGAGGCACGTGATCTCGCACCGGAGGTGCTGCATCCTGCTGCGCCGGTTGTTCTGCATGCTGGTTCAGAGCCAGCCCGGCCACCAGTCCGGGTGGTCCGGTTTGATCCGCTGCAGGTAGTGGCTGCCACCCAGCTGGCGCATCTGTTGCCGAATCCAGGCGGCGCGATTGTTCACATGGCCGTTCGGTTTGCCAGCGCTCCACCGTCGCGGATTGGGTAGCACCGCGGCGAGGAGGCTGGCTTGTCGGGTCGACAGGTACGGTGCACCAGTGCCGAAGTGATGCTGTGCCGCCGCCTGCGCACCGAAGACGCCATCGCCCCACTCGACGCTATTGAGATAGACCTCAAGGATGCGCTGCTTGGGCCATAAAAGCTCGATCAGCGCGGTGAACCAGGCTTCCAGGCCCTTGCGTGGCCAGCTGCGGCCGGACCAGAGAAACAGGTTCTTCGCCACCTGCTGACTCAATGTGCTGGCACCGCGCAGTGAGCCACCGCGCTCATTGTGGCTAAGGGCGGCGCGGATTGCAGCGATGTCGAAGCCCCAGTGGTCGGCGAACTTCTGATCCTCGGCGGCGATCACCGCCATCTTCAGATCGTCCGGCAGCACTTTCCAAGGCCGCCAGTCGCGGGTCAGGTCGATAGTTTCGCCTGTGCGCCATGACTCGATCTTGCGCTCGATCATCAAAGCGGTGAACGGCGGTGGCACCCAGCGAAACAGCAGTACCAGCAGCGCCGAGAGGCCGATCAGCCAGAGCAGCAGTTTGGAGAGGCGCAGCAGTAGGTTTCGCAACATGGCACTTGGTCGTGGGCGAAAAGAGCGGGCATTATAGCGGCCGCTAAGGCCATCGACCGGAAATGGCAATGATTCGTGCTTATATCGTCCTTGCCGCGCTGTTCGGCTTGACCGGCGTTGCGCTTGGCGCTTTCGCTTCCCATGCCCTCAAGAGCCAGTTGAGCGCTGCCTATCTTGCGGTGTTTCAGACGGGCGTGCAGTACCAGATGCTTCATGCGCTGGCACTGCTCGGCGTCGCGCTGCTTTCGTTGCATCGGCCCGGACGCCTCCTGACTGCGGCAGGTGCCCTGTTCGTCGCCGGTATCCTGTTGTTCTCCGGCAGTCTCTACCTGCTCACCCTCAGTGGAATCGGCAAACTGGGCATGATCACGCCGCTAGGGGGTACGTCCTTTCTCGCAGGCTGGCTCTGCCTGGCGCTGGCCGGCTGGCGCATACGCAGCTGAGCGGGACGAACGGCC
>DNMQ01000203.1 GCA_003488145.1 Pseudomonas sp. | reverse complement strand
ACCAACATCGCGCGCTTGTCCAGCCGGGCGTACTCACGAAGACGCGGCGGCACCACGACGCGCCCACTGCCATCCATCTCCAGATCGACAGCATTACCAATCAGCAGGCGTTGCAGGCGGCGGGCCTCTTCACGCAAGGAGGGCAATTCGCGGAGCTTGGCTTCGATCAGCTCCCACTCGGGCAAGGGGTAAATGCACAAACAACGGTCCACGGCGTCGATCGTGATGATCAGCTGGCCGTCGCCACGGGAATTCAGCTCGTCGCGATACCGGCTGGGCATGGCTAGCCGGCCTTTGGCGTCGAGACTGATGGCGTTGGCTCCGCGAAACACGGCTGCGCTTCCCCTGAATTAGCTATCCATGCCCATATTTACCCACTTTCTGCCACTTCCTACCACTTGTGCGCACTATAGAAACGCACCCGCCCCACCGTCAAGGCGAGCCAGACGGGAAAAAGCCTTACGGAGCGGCAATTTAGCGACGTTGAGAGGTAATTCGAGTGGACAATGCGCAGAGGACTGGAAGCATCTTCAGAGACAACAGCGAGTTGCTCAACAAAGTTAAAGTACTTTGTTAAGAGCAAGAATGTTTCGGAATTAAAAATGGGGTATTACGAAGGAAGAAAGAGGAGGAGAGTCGATCTGTAAGCCGGGTTCTGTCGAGGACAGCCATTCCTCTACGACAGCCATCGCTGACTGCCTCTAGCAACCTACCCGGATCCAGCGCGGGCCACGCCGATGGATCCCTATTTGGTCTTGCTCCAAGTGGGGTTTACCTAGCCACGGACTGTTGCCAGCCGCGCGGTGCGCTCTTACCGCACCTTTTCACCCTTACCGGCGCCGAAGCGCTTAGGCGGTTGTTTTCTGTGGCACTTTCCGTAGGCTCACGCCTCCCAGGCGTTACCTGGCACTTCGCCCTGTGGAGCCCGGACTTTCCTCCCTCCCTTTTTGCGGAACAAAAAGAGACAGCGACTGTCCGATCGACTCTCCAGGCGCCAGAGTACCGCCGCAACTCGCTGCCTGCAAGCTCACCAGGCGGCACGAGGCCCAGGCCCACCTCCTACTTGCGTTCCAGCGCCGCCTGGTACAACAGATTCTTGCGCACACCGGTAATATCGGCTGCGATTGCGGCCGCCCGCTTGAGCGGCATTTCTGCCAACAGCAGATCAAGCACCCGGAGCGCCTCTGCGTTCACCGCGCGCTCGTCTAGCGGAGCATGCCAACCCTCTACAAGCACCACGCACTCGCCGCGCTGCTGATTGCTGTCGGCCTCGACCCACGCGTGCAACTCGCTCAGCGGCAGCCCTTTCAGTGTTTCGAACGTCTTGGTCAGCTCTCGGCCGAGCACGGCAATTCGATCGCCACCGAACACATCTCGAAAGTCGCCAAGCGATTCCAGTATGCGGTGCGGAGCTTCATAGAAGATCAGAGTGCGTGGCTCTTCTTTCAGTGCTTCAAGCCGTGCACATCGTGCAGCAGCCTTGGCAGGCAGAAAGCCTTCGAAGATGAATCGATCCGAGGGCAACCCAGCCGCCGACAGTGCGGCGATCAGCGCACAAGCACCCGGCACCGGCACCACTGCAACCCCAGCGGCACGCGCCTGGCGCACCAGGTGATATCCCGGATCGGAAATCAATGGCGTACCCGCATCGGAGATCAGCGCGACATCCTCTCCACCTTGCAACCGCCCGATGAATCGCCCCCCCTCTTCACGCTCGTTATGCTCGTGGCAAGCTGCCAGCGGCGTCTGAATACCGAAGTGCGCGAGCAACCGAGACGAGTGACGGGTATCCTCCGCGGCTATCAGCGACACCTCTCGCAGCACCCGCAGCGCTCGGGCACTGATGTCCTCCAGATTGCCGATCGGCGTGGCGACGACATAAAGCGTCCCCATCCCGGAATTCGCACCACCGCTGGCAGTCACAAGGGCTTACCTCTGTCACGGAAATGCGCATTGTAGCCCGATTCACCGCCGCAACATCGCCGCCACTTCAGCGCTTGGGTACAATCCGCCAACACTCGCCAGTGCTTTCAGGAACGATCAAACAATGGCTTGCTTACGCCCCCTTCTACTCCTGTGCGTCGCAATCATGCTCGCAGCTTGCGCCAGCTCTCCCTCTTCGACATTGGGCGAACTGCCTCGCACACCACAGGCTTCCACCCAGCAACTGCTGGAGAAAGCCGACCAGAGCGACCCCGAACAAGCCGTGCAGCTGCGCCTGGCCGCCGCCGACCAGAGCATCCAACAGGGCAACCATGCCCAGGCACGCAGCATTCTGGAAAAGGTCCAGCTGGATACACTGAAACCAGCGCAGCAGATCTTCGCATTGACACTGCAGGCCGAAATCGCACTAGCCGATGGCAAACCTGAACAAGCCGAGCAAGCACTGCAGCACCCTGCGTTCGAACGCCTGGGCGAGCTACCAGTGGCGCAGCAGGTTCGTAGCCAGCTGGCGCGGGCGGAAGCGCTGGAGGCGACCGACAAACCCCTCGCGGCTGCGCGCGAACGGGTTTTCACTGCCCCACTCCTGAGTGGCGAGCAAGCCAGAACCAACCACGAAGCCATCTGGAAACTCATATCCGCACTTCCCGAGCAGCAACTGCAAGGCGCGGCAGATGACGATCTCGCCGGCTGGCAGTCGCTGGCGCTGTCACTGAAACGCGCCGGCACCGTTGCCCAGCAACAGCGCGCCATTGACGACTGGATTGCACAAAACCCCCAGCACCCTGCCGCAGAACAGCTCCCTGAGCCGCTGCAGAAACTTCGTGAGCTGGCCGATCAGCCTCTGAACAACATTGCACTGCTGCTCCCCATGGACGGCCAGCTGGCAAGCGTCGCGCGCGCCCTGCGTGACGGCTTCCTTGCGGCACACCTGCACGCGCAACAATCCGGCCAGGCGCTGCGCATCGAGCTTTATGACAGCACCCGCATGACCTCCATCGACGAGTTCTACCGACAGGCCCAGGCTGCCGGCGTACAGCTGGTCGTGGGCCCGCTGGAAAAGGATCTGGTGCGCCAACTGGGCGAGAGGGATCAGCTGCCGATCACGACACTCGCCCTGAACTACAGTGACGCCGGTCAGAGCACCCCGCCCCAGCTGTTCCAGTTCGGCCTGGCTGCCGAGGACGAAGCCCGCGAGGTAGCCCGCCGCGCATGGGCGGACGGCCATCGCCGCGCCATCGCACTGGCTCCTCGCGGAGACTGGGGCGGGCGGATTCTGGATGCCTTCCGCCGGGGCTGGGACGAAGCCGGGGGAACACTGGTTGCAGCCGAGCCATTGGCCGAGCCCGTGCACCTCGCCAACCAGATCGCCGATCTGCTGCAACTGCGCAATAGCGAGAGTCGCGGCGGACGGGTCAGCAGCATCACTGACGCCTCGACGAGCAACCAGCCCACTCGCCGGCAGGACGTCGACTTCCTGTTCCTGGCAGCCACTCCGCAGCAGGCCCAGCAAGTCCGACCCACCCTGATCTTCCAATATGCGGGCGACCTTCCGGTATACGCCACCTCTCACCTGCATGCAGCCAGCCATGATCGCACCCAGTACCTCGACCTCGAAGGCATTCGTTTCGCAGAAACCCCTTGGCTATTGAACGACCAACTTCCATTGCGCCAGGAAGTCGAGCAGAAATGGCCGCAGGCGGGCGGCAGTCTGGGTCGACTGTACGCAATGGGTGCGGACGCCTACCTTCTCGCGCCGCGGCTGAATCAACTGCTGGCACTTCCGGATACTCAACTCGACGGCCTCTCCGGCACGCTCAGCCTGAACCCGCAGCAGCGCATTGAGCGTCAGCTTCCATGGGCCGAGTTCCGCGACGGCGAGGTCCAGCGCCTGGACAACATGCAGTAATGAGCGACAGTCAGAGCAGCGGACGCTCTGCCGAAGCACTCGCGTTGCGTCACCTGTGCGATCAGGGCCTGCGCCTGCTGACGCGCAACTGGTCCTGTCGCAGCGGCGAGCTTGATCTGGTCATGCTCGACGGCGATACAGTAGTATTCGTCGAGGTCCGCTACAGGCGCTACGCCGCCTGGGGTGGCGCCCTTGAAAGCATCGATGCGCGCAAGCAGCAGAAGCTGATCAAGGCTGCCCAGCTCTTCCTGCAGAAGGAAAGCCGATGGGCCCGGAGCCCTTGTCGCTTCGACGTCGTTGCGATCACATCAGCCGGGCAGACCGAGAATCTGAACTGGATCCGCAACGCATTTGATAGCTGAACGATTCATTACGCAGCGACTGCTGCACGATGCCGCCCAACCCTAGCGAACCGCAAACGCATACCGGCGCGATAGCCGGAGGCGCTTGCAACCTTTAAGGTCGAACACAATGGACATGCAAACCCGAATCCGCCAACTGTTCCAGGCCAGCATCGAAACCAAGCAGCAGGCCATGGAAGTCCTGGCCCCAAGCATCGAGCAGGCCGGCCAGGCGATGGTCAATGCCCTTCTTAGCGAAGGCAAGATTCTTACCTGTGGCAACGGCGGCTCCGCCGGCGACGCGCAGCATTTCTCCTCCGAACTGCTCAACCGCTTTGAGCGTGAGCGGCCGAGCCTTCCCGCCATCGCTCTGACCACCGACAGCTCGACGATCACCTCGATCGCCAACGATTACAGCTACAACGAAGTATTCTCCAAGCAGATCCGCGCCCTGGGTCAGCCAGGCGACGTATTGCTTGCGATCTCTACAAGCGGCAATTCCGCCAACGTGATCCAGGCCATCCAGGCAGCTCATGACCGGGAGATGCTGGTAGTGGCACTGACTGGACGGGACGGCGGCGGCATGGCGTCTCTGCTGCTGCCAGAAGACGTCGAAATCCGTGTACCAGCCAAGGTAACCGCCCGCATCCAGGAGGTGCACCTGCTGGCTATCCACTGCTTGTGCGACCTGATCGACAACCAATTGTTCGGAAGTGAGGAATGAACGTGCCCCGCCTGCCTGTTATCGCCCTAGGCCTGTGTCTAGCCGTCAGCGGCTGTAGTTCGGTACTGACCGCAACCCGCGACGATCCAATTGCCGATAACCGCGGCACCCGCACCATCGGCAGCAAGATCGACGACTCGCTGATCGAGACAAAGGCTGCGGTCAATATCGCCAAGGCCCATCCCGACCTTGATCAGGGCTCGCACATAGTCGTAGCGAGCTACAACGGCGTCGTACTGCTGGCCGGACAGACTCCGCGCGCAGAACTCAAGGAAACGGCCGAACGAGCTGCAGGCAGCGTGCAGCGCGTCAAGCGCGTCCACAATGAACTGCAGATCCTGCAGCCCTCCTCTGCACTGGCACGCAGCAACGACTCTTGGCTGACCACCAAGATCAAGACCCAGATGCTCGCAGATAACAGCGTGCCGGGCTCGCGGATCAAGGTGATCACCGAAAACGGCATTGTCTATCTGCTGGGCCTGGTTACCCGCCAGGAAGGCAACCGCGCAACCAACCTCGTGCAGAGCGTCAGTGGCGTGCAGCGTATCGTCAAACTGTTCGAATACATCGACTGACCGACTTTGGCGCCCGATAGGCCCGGGCGCCGCGCTCGCCTACTTGACCACCTTCAAACTCGGACGTCCGCCCGGCCGCGCGCTCTCGCTTGGCGCATCGTCGTCCGGCGGCGTCGGCTCGATCTCGAACACCATGCCCTGCCCATTTTCCCTGGCATAGATGGCCATCACAGCAGCGGACGGCACGTTCAACGAGTGAGCAACGCCACCGAAACGCCCCTCGAAGCTGATCGCCTCATTATCCATGTGCAGGTGACGTATCGCGCTTGGCGCAACGTTCAGCACGATCTGCCCGTCACTGGCGAACCCGGCAGGGACCTGCACGCCGGGATAATCGACGTTGACCAGCAAGTGCGGCGTGCAATCATTGTCCACGATCCACTCGTAGAGCGCTCTGACTAGATAGGGGCGACTTGAATTCATGGGAACCCTCTCTCAGCGCATGTTGCGCTCGACGGCGGAAAGACTGGCCTGAAAGGCCTCGCGGGCGAAACTGCGCTCCATATAGTCAAGCAACGGCTTGGCAGCTCGAGGCAACTCGATACCGAGTCTGGGCAAACGCCAGAGGATAGGCAACAGGCAGCAGTCGACGAGACTGATCTCGTCACTCATGAAATACGGCTTTTCCGCGAATATCGGCGACACGCCGGTCAAGCTTTCACGAAGCTCTTTGCGCGCCTGCGCGCGTTGCGGCTCAGCGGTACGCTGGTCAAGGATACGGTCGGCCAGCGAACACCAATCTCGCTGAATGCGATGAACCAGCAGGCGAGTATTCGCCCGCGCAACTGGATACACCGGCAATAAAGGGGGATGGGGGTAACGCTCTTCCAGATACTCCAGAATCACACTCGGCTCATACAGTGCCAGATCGCGATCCACCAGCGTCGGAACACTGGCATACGGGTTCACCTCGGCCAGCTTGGCCGGACACTGCCCCGCCTCGACGTCAAGTATGTCCACACTGACGCCTTTCTCTGCGAGCACGAGACGAACGCGATGGGAATAGTGGTCGGCGGGATCGGAGTAGCAGCCCAACCGATTGGTTGCAGCCATAGGTCCTTCCTCACTCTTTATCTTGAAGCAGAAAAAACACGCGCGCCCAGAGGGCGCGCGCAGGGTACAGCAGTTGCGGCTTGCAGCTTAGTGAACGTCTTTCCAGTACTCACGCTTGAGCAGGTAAGCGAACACGAAGAACACCGCCAGGAACAGCAACACATAGGTACCGATACGCTGGCTCTCCAGCTTGACCGGGTTTGCCGAATAGGCAAGGAAGGTCACCAGGTTCTTGATCTTCTCGTCATACTCGGCCTCGGAGAGCGTGCCGGTACCAGGCTCGATGACCATCTGATCGCATGCCTCTTTAGTGATCGGCGTGCCGGTCAGAGGATCAAACTGCTTGCGACCGTCTTCGACCACCTGCACCTGCTTGCAGCCCACGACGCGACGCCCCTGAAGCGGAGCCAAGACGTGCGGCATACCGACGTTCGGGAAGACCGTATTGTTGACGCCATAAGGGCGGGCCGGATCTTCGTAGAAACTGCGCATGTAGGTGTACAGCCAGTCGTTGCCGCGAACGCGAGCAACCAGGGTCAGGTCCGGCGGAGCAGCACCGAACCAGACTTTGGCGTCATCAGCCTTCATGCCGATCTTCATGTGATCGCCAAACTTGGCATCAGCAAAGACGACGTTGTCCATCATGACCTCTTCGGAAATACCGAGATCAGTGGCAACACGCTCGTAACGCTGGTACTGCGCGCTATGGCAACCCATGCAGTAGTTGGCGAAAGTCTTCAGACCGTCCTGCATGGCCGCTTTGTCAGTCAGATCAATATCGACCTTGTCCAGATGAACGGCCGGGCCTGCCGCGAAGGAAAAGGCCGGCAGAATTGCAAGAATCAATGCAGCAAATTGCTTTTTCATCAGCCATCCACCCTTTGCGGAACCACTTTGGTCTTCTCGAGCTTGGTGTAGAACGGCATCAGGATGAAGTATCCGAAGTAGATAGCAGTACAGATCCGCGACACCAGAGTACGCTCAGGTGTTGGCGCCAGTACGCCCAATACACCGAGAATGATGAAGGAGATGCAGAACGCCAGCAGCGCGAGCTTGCTCATCCAGCCCTTGTAGCGCATGGACTTGACCGGGCTCCGGTCAAGCCAGGGCAACACGAAGAGCACTGCGATAGCCGCACCCATGGCGATAACGCCAAGCAGCTTGTCAGGCACCGCACGCAGAATCGCGTAGTACGGCGTGAAGTACCAGACTGGAGCAATGTGCTCCGGCGTCTTGAACGCATTCGCCACTTCGAAGTTGGGCTTCTCGAGGAAATAGCCGCCCATCTCAGGGAAGAAGAACACGACCGCACAGAAGACGAACAGGAACACCACGACACCGACAATGTCTTTCACGGTGTAGTACGGGTGAAACGGGATGCCATCGAGTGGCACGCCATTCTCATCCTTGGTCTTCTTGATATCGACACCCATCGGGTTGTTCGAGCCAACCTCGTGCAGCGCCAGGATGTGCAGAACGACCAGGCCAAGAATGACGATTGGCAACGCGATCACGTGCAGCGCGAAGAAGCGGTTCAGCGTGATGCCTGAGATGAGGTAGTCACCGCGAATCCACTGGGTCAGGTCACCACCGATGACCGGAATGGCACCAAACAGCGAGATGATTACCTGGGCACCCCAGTAGGACATCTGCCCCCAAGGCAGCAGATAGCCCATGAAGGCCTCAGCCATGAGCGCCAGATAGATCATCATGCCGAAGATCCAAACCAGCTCGCGCGGCTTCTGATAGGAGCCGTAGAGGATCCCACGGAACATATGCAGATAGACCACCACGAAGAACGCGGACGCGCCCGTGGAGTGCAGGTAGCGGATGATCCAGCCGTACTCCACGTCGCGCATGATGTATTCGACGGAGGCGAAGGCGCCCTCAGCCGAAGGCTCGAAGCTCATGGTCAGCCAGATACCGGTAAGTATCTGATTGACCAGTACGAGCAGGGCCAGCGAGCCGAAGAAATACAGGACGTTGAAGTTCTTGGGGGCGTAGTACTTCGAAAGATGGTCTTCCCACATCTTGGTCGCGGGAAAGCGGGCGTCGACCCATTCCATGAACTTGCTCATCAGGCGTTCTCCTGGTCCACACCGATGATGATGACATTATCGGTCTCGTACGAGTGCGGGGGCACCGGCAGGTTCAAGGGAGCTGGCTGCGACTTATAGACGCGACCGGCCATATCGTATTTGGAACCATGGCAAGGACAGAAATACCCACCAAGCCAATCGGCACCGAGATCGGCCGCAGCCACCTCAGGACGGAAGGACGGCGCACAGCCGAGGTGAGTACACAGACCGACCACCACGAGCAACTCGGGCTTGATCGACCGGTTCTTCGGATCGACATAAGCAGGTTGCTCGGAAGCCTTGGACTCAGGATCGGCTACCTGGCCGGCAACCTTCTCCAGATTTCCGAGGACCTCGTCGGTCCGACGCACGATAAATACCGGCTGACCGCGCCATTCGGCGACCATCTGCTGCCCCGGCTCGATCTTGCTGATATTTACCCTTACCGGCGCACCGGCAGCCTTGGCCTTGGCACTCGGGAACCACGATCCCACAAACGGGACCGCAGCACCCACCGCTCCTGCAGCGCCCGCCACCGAGGTGGCGGCCACAAGGAAGCGACGCCGGCCTGCATTCACGCCGTCATTGCTCATTCAGTCGTCTCCCATCAGCTTCTTATGGCCTGCTTGACGCAGGCATGTACCACGTAAAATTGGGCCGCGAAAAATTCGCCAAATGGTAAAGAAAAGGCCTTCTTCTGACAAGGTAATAGCCTGACACATAAGCCCTAATGCCCGGCCTTCAGGCTTTCCAGCGCGCGACACACTGTCGCACCGCCATATAAAAACGCACCCCCAAAAAAAACGCCCAGCTCCGAACGAAACTGGGCGTTTCTTTTGAAAGCGCGAATTAGCGCTTGGAGTACTGCGGACGCTTGCGCGCCTTGCGCAGACCGACCTTCTTACGTTCCACTTCACGAGCGTCGCGAGTGACGAAGCCAGCCTTACGCAGCGGGCTGCGCAGAGTTTCGTCATACGAGATCAGAGCACGAGTGATACCGTGACGAATGGCACCGGCTTGACCGCTGACACCACCACCGAGAACGGTGACGTAGATGTCGAACTTCTCGACAGTCTCAGTCAGCTCCAGCGGCTGACGAACGACCATGCGGGCAGTTTCGCGACCGAAGAAGTTATCCAGCTCACGGTTGTTGATGGAGATCTTGCCAGTACCCGGGCGCAGAAAGACGCGCGCGGTTGCAGTCTTGCGACGGCCAGTGCCGTAATTTTGAGTCGCCGACATAATGAACTATTCCGTTAAATCTTCAGTTCTTGGGGCTGCTGAGCGGTGTGCGGGTGGCTGGCACCCTTGTACACCTTCAGCTTACGATACATGTCGCGACCCAGCGGGTTCTTCGGCAGCATGCCTTTGACCGCGGTCTCGATCACACGCTCGGGCGCCTTGGCAATCAGCTTCTCGAAGCTGATCGACTTGATGCCACCC
>DNMQ01000215.1 GCA_003488145.1 Pseudomonas sp. | reverse complement strand
ATCATCCTGCTGATTCTCGCGCTGTTCTTCATGCCCGACCGTACGCCGGCCGAGTCGAGCAGCCTGCGTGCCTTCCGCGATTTCGTTCTCGCGGGCGGCAGCGGCACCATGGTCGCGCTGCTTGCCTACACCGTGCTGACCCGGCCCTATGACAGCATCGCGTCGTACTTCCTCGAGAACAGTGTTTCCGGCGGCGGCGGCAAGAACGTCGTGAATGTGATCCTGGTGGACTTCCGTGGGTTCGATACCCTGGGCGAGATCGCAGTGCTGGCGATCGCCGGCGTAGGCATCTATGCGCTACTCAAAGGCCTGCGCCTGCCGCACCCGGTTCGCGACTACGGCGGGCGACCCTGGTCGGTTGACCGGCACCCCATGGTTCTGGATGCACTTGCCCGCGCGCTGCTACCGATGGCGCTGCTGATTTCCGCCTTCATCTTCCTGCGCGGGCACAACCTGCCGGGTGGCGGATTCATTGCCGGTCTCATCACCGCGGTGGCACTGATTCTCCAATACATCGCGCATGGCGTGAGCTGGGCACAGGCGCGGCAACCGATCAGCTATCACGCACTCTGCGGTGCAGGCCTGCTTATTGCGGGGCTGACGGGGCTGGGCAGCTGGGCGTTTGGCTACGCGTTCCTAACGTCGTCATTCGGGTATTTCCATCTGCCTCTCGTCGGAGAGTTCGAGCTGGCGACTGCAATGCTCTTCGATCTGGGGGTTTATCTGGTGGTTGTCGGCGCGACATTGCTGATTCTTTCCAACATCGGCCAGGTCAGCCAGGACGATTCCAACAGGGAGGTGCTGTAGTGGAAGCGCTGTTCGCGATCACGCTGGGAATCATGACGGCCAGTGGCGTCTATCTGCTGCTGCGTGCCCGGATCTTTCCGGTGGTGATGGGGCTGACGCTGATTTCCTATGCGGTCAATCTGTTCATCTTTTCCATGGGCCGGCTGGCGACCGGCGTTCCGGCGGTGATAGGCAAGAGCGCGGAGTATGGCGATCCGCTGCCGCAGGCGCTGGTGCTTACGGCCATTGTCATTGGCTTCGCCATGACCGCCTTCGTGGTGGTGCTGGCGTTGCGCAGCATCGGAGAGCTGCGTACCGATCACGTCGACGGTGAGGAGCCGCGCAAATGAATCACGCGTTGATCCTCCCGCTGCTGTTGCCGTTGTTCATGGGGGCGCTGTTGCTGTTCGCTCATCGCGCGAACAAGTCGACCAAGCGCCTGCTTTCACTGGCGGCAACCTGGACCCTGGTTCCGATTGCGATCTGGCTGGTACTGCTTGCCGATGATGGCCAACTGCGGATCTATGCGCTGGGTAGCTGGCAGCCGCCATTCGGCATCATTCTCATGCTGGACCGGTTGAGCGCGCTGATGCTGCTGGTGACGGCGGTGCTGGCTGGTTTTGCAGCGCTTTATGCCTGCCGTGGTGATGATGAGCGCGGGCCGAACTTTCACGCCCTCTATCAGTTCCAGCTGCTCGGCATCAATGGTGCCTTCCTGACCGGCGACCTGTTCAACCTGTTCGTGTTCTTCGAGATCCTGTTGATCTCTTCGTATGCCTTGCTGCTGCACGGCCATGGTCAGCGCAGGGTGCGCTCGGGCATGCACTATGTAGTGCTGAATCTGCTCGGCTCCTCGCTGTTTCTGATCGGCGTGAGCATGCTCTACGGGCTGCTGGGCACCCTGAACATGGTCGACATGGCTGCCCGTGTGAGCGCGGCCGATCCGGCCGATGCGCCGCTGCTGGCGGCCGCCGGGTATCTGCTGCTGGTGGTGTTCGCGCTCAAGGGCGCAATCCTGCCGCTGTACTTCTGGTTGCCGCGGGCTTATGCATCGGCCACCGCGCCGGTCGCTGCGCTATTCGCGATCATGACCAAGGTCGGTCTGTACGCGATCATTCGTGTGTTCACCCTGGTCTTCGGCAGCGAAGCGGGCGAGTTGAGCGGCATGGTCGATCTCTGGCTCTGGCCGCTAGCTCTGCTGACGCTCGGTGCGGCCGTGATAGGCGCATTGGCCGCTCGCAGCCTGCAGGTGCTGCTGGCCTATCTGGTGGTCGTGTCGGTGGGCACGCTTCTGGCGGGTATTGCGCTCGGCAGCGAGGCCGGGCTTGCTGCGGCACTTTATTACCTAGTCCACAGCACGCTGGTTGCGGGCGGCTTGTTCCTGCTCGCCGATCTGATAGCTCGTCAGCGCGGTGACCTGGGGACCGATCTGATTTCGGCGCCTGCGCTGCGTCAGCCGCTGCTGCTGGGCACGCTGTTCTTCATGGGCGCCATCTCCGTGGCCGGTTTGCCTCCGTTCTCCGGCTTTCTCGGCAAGGTGATGCTGCTGCGTGCCATCGAGCTTGGCGCAGACGCGATCGCACTGTGGGCCGTGGTGCTGGTCGGCGGGCTGGGCATGCTGATTTCACTGAGCCGAGCCGGCAGCCTGGTGTTCTGGCGTCCCAGTGCCGAGGCGGTGGGGCAGCCTGCCGATGCCATTCGGGTTCTGGCGACGGTCGGCTTGCTGCTTGGTAGTGTGATGCTGGTTGTCGCCGCCGGCCCGTTGCAGGCGTTCGTGCAGGCAACTGCTGCGCAGCTGCTGGATGTTGCGCCTTATCTGCAGATCCTTCAGGGAGGTGCGGCATGAAAGCGCGCTGGTTACCTAATCCCGCCCTGACCTTGATGCTGGCCATTCTCTGGCTGCTGCTCAACAACACGCTGAGCTTCGGGCAGTTCTTGCTCGGTCTGTTTCTTGGTTGGGCGATTCCACTTCTGGTTCGGGGGTTTCTCGTCGAGGTGCCGCGCATACGCAAGCCGCTGCAGCTGTGCGTGTTCTCACTCAAGGTGCTCTACGACATCGTCGTGGCCAATGTGCACGTTGCCAAGTTGGTGCTGGGACCGAAGAAGAACCTGCGTCCTGCGTTCATCGAGGTGCCCATGGCCATCGAGAACGAGTTCGTCCTGTCCACCCTGACCAGCATCATCTCGCTGACGCCTGGGACGGTGTCAGCCTGTCTGAGTGAGGATCGCCAGATGCTGATGGTGCATGCGCTGGACGTGCCTGATGTCGATGCGCTGATCGCTGACGTCAAGCGTAACTATGAAGCGCCACTGCTGGAGATCTTCGAATGCTCGCCTACGTGATTCCGTTCTGTATGGCCGTTTTGGGGCTGGCGGCGGTGTTGAATGTCGTTCGTCTGGTCCAGGGGCCGGACATGCCCGACCGAGTGCTCGCGCTCGATACGCTGTACATCAACGCGCTCGCGCTTATCGTGCTGTTCGGCATCTGGCTCGCATCCGACCTGTTCTTCGAGGCTGCACTGCTGATTGCCGTGATGGGTTTCGTCAGTACCGTCGCAGTCGGTAAGCACCTGCTGCACGGCGACATCATTGATTGAGGGAAACGACATGCCATTCTGGATCGAAGTGCTGGTAAGCGTGTTCCTTATTATCGGCAGTCTGTTCGCGCTGATCGGTGCGATCGGCCTCTACCGGCTGCCGGATTTCTACACGCGCCTGCATGGTCCGACCAAGGCGACGACGCTGGGTGTTGGCGGTATCGTGATCGCGTCGATGATCTTCTTCAGCAGCCAGAACGATGGCTTGAGTCTGCACGAGCTGCTGATCACGCTGTTTCTCTTCCTTACTGCGCCGGTCAGTGCGCACATGCTGGCCAAGGCTGCAATGCAGCAGAAACTGCCAGCTGTCGAACAAACGCGGGGTCAGCCCTGGGATTGAGCCTGCCTCCTACCTTTCTTGCAGCGCCAGGTAGGTGAGCAGGCGAGGTCATCTCAGATAAGGATGCTGCTCGGTGAGGGTTGCTGTTCGTTCTCCTGCTGCAGCTCCTTGACGAGCGCCTGCTGCAGACGCAGACAGAACTGCGGATCGGACAGCGGCTGGTTGTCTGCGTCGGTGACGAAGAATACGTCCTCCACGCGTTCGCCCAAGGTCGCGATCTTGGCGTTCTGCACCGATAGATCGAAATCGAGGAACAGCTGGCCCACACGCGCCAACAGGCCGGGCCGGTCCGGTGCAATGATTTCCAGAATGGTCTGCGGCCGCTGTGTGTCGTTGTGGATGGTGACCTGCGGCGGGAAGGCGAAGTGCTTGAGTTGCCGTGGGACACGGCGCTGGATGATGGTCAGGTAGTCGTCCGGGTTGCGCAGGGCGGCGATCAGGCCGCTGCGAATCTCCTCGATCCGCTTCGGATTATTGCCGATCGGGCTGCCGTCCGCGTCCAGCACGATGTAGGTGTCCAGCGTGAACTGGCTGCTCGAGGTCAGGATGCGCGCGTCATGGATGTTCAGGTTGAGCTGATCCATGGCCGCCACGGTCACCGCGAAGAAGTCATGCTGGTCCGGTGCGTAGATGAATATCTGCGTGCCGCCTTCGAATTCGCGCTGTGTGGTTTCCTTGATCAGGACGAGCGGCCCACCGTTGGCCGGGTGCTCGATGATTGCGTCGGTATGCCAGGCCACATCGGTGGCGGTGTGCCGGAGGAAATAGTCGTCGCCCAGCTGCGCCCAGAGTTGCTCGGCGTCATCCGGATCGGTGCCCTGGCGCACCAGGTCATCCAGCGCGGCACGCTGGGTCTGGCGAACCTGCTCTTCGCGCCCCAGCGGGTTTTCCAGCCCGCGTTTCAGGGCTCGCTTGGTTTCGGTATAGAGCTGACGCAGCAGGCTCGCACGCCAGGAATTCCACAGGGTNNAGCAGGCTGGCGCGCCAGGAATTCCACAGTGTCGGGTTGGTGGCGTTGATGTCGGCCACGGTCAGGACGTAGAGATAGTCCAGGTGCGTCTCGTCGCCGACCAGTTGGGCGAAATCATTGATCACCTGCGGATCGGACAGATCCTTGCGCTGCGCTGTGGTGGACATGACCAGATGGTTTTCCACCAGCCAGACCACCAGTCGGGTATCCCACGCCGGCAGCTTGTGACGACTGCAGAATTGCTCGGCATCCACCGCGCCGAGCTCCGAATGGTCGCCGCCACGGCCCTTGGCAATGTCGTGATAGAGCCCGGCAATGTAGATCAGCTCTGGTTTGGGCAGCCTTTCGACCAGCTTGCTGGCCAGCGGATACTTCTCGGCGACGCCCGGCTTGGTCAGCTTGCGCAGGTACTTGATGACATTGAGCGTGTGCGCGTCGACGGTGTAGATGTGGAACAGGTCGTGCTGCATCTGCCCGACGATGTGGCCGAACTCCGGCAGATAGCGGCCCAGGATGCCGTAGCGGTTCATTCGGCGAAGATTGCGGTGAATACCTTCCTTGCACTTGAACAGCTCGATGAACAGGCTGGTGTTGCGCAGATCCTGGCGGAAGATGTCATCGATCAGGTAACGGTGATCGCGGAGCAGGCGAATGGTGTCCGAGCGAACGCCCTGGATGTCGGGATGCTGGGCGAGCAGCACGAAGGTTTCCAGGATCGCGAAAGGAGTGCGTTTGAAGATAGCTGCGTTGCTCACCTCAAGGTAGCCGTCGCGTACCTGAAATCGGCTGTTTAGCGGCACGATCGGGCCTGACTCGCCTTCCCAGAGAATCACTTCGGCGAAGTGCTGACCGACAAGATCGCTGAGTTCGGCAATGCTCATGACGATCCGGTAGTACTTCTGCATGAAGCGCTCGATGGCCAGCTTGGCATCATTGTCTTCATAGCCCAGCAGCGCGGCCAAACTGCGCTGATGGTCAAACAGCAGGCGATCCTCGGCGCGACCGGCAAGCATGTGCAGGCCGTAGCGCACCTTCCAGAGAAACTCCTGGGCGGCGGTCAGCAGGCTGTGTTCACCCTCGGTAAGAAAGCCCTGATCGACCATCGCCTGCAGATTGAGCGTGCCGAACTCGCGACGGGCGATCCAGAGGATGGTCTGGATGTCGCGCAGGCCGCCGGGAGAGCCTTTTACATTGGGCTCCAGGTTGTACTCGGTGTTGTTGTACTTGGCATGTCGTGCGCGCTGCTCGTTGCGCTTGGCGAGGAAGAATTCCTTGCTAGGCCACATCTGTTGGGTACTGGTGACCCGTAGCATCGCCTGGCGCAGGCGCTCCGGGCCGGCGATCGTCCGGCTTTCCATGAGGTTGGTGATGACCGTGAGATCGGCGCGCGCTTCGTCGGCGCATTCGGCAACGGAGCGCACGGCCTGCCCGACTTCCAGGCCGATATCCCAGAGCAGGGTCAGAAAGCCCTCGATCGAGTCGCGAAAGATTTCCTGGTCGTTGGCGTCGAGCAGAATGAGCAGGTCGATATCGGAGTAGGGGTGCAGTTCACCTCGGCCGTAGCCACCCACGGCGACGAGCGCGATATCTGCGCCGTTGTTCCAGTCGAAGCGATCCCAGGCCGAGCGCAGAATCTGATCGACGAACCAGGCGCGATCCTGAATCAGGCGACGGATGTCCCGACCTGCCTTGAACCGCTCGTCCAGTACCTGCCGCGCCTGGCGTATGGCCTTCTTGTACGCAGCGATGGGGCTGGCCTTCAGAGCCAGCTCCGCCTGAAACTGGCTGCGGTCAAACAGCTCCGGGTCAACCTGGGGCATGCGAACGTCCTCCCGTGGGGGCTGCGGCTGTGAAATCTCAGGCAGAGGTGCGAGCGATGGTGTCGTCGCTGCGCAGAGTGAAGATCTCGTAGCCGTCGGCGGTCACCAGGATGGTGTGTTCCCATTGCGCCGACAGCTTGCGATCCTTGGTGATCGCGGTCCAGCCATCGCCAAGCAGTCGGGTTTCCGAGCGACCCTGGTTGATCATCGGCTCGATGGTGAAGGTCATGCCTTCCTTGAGCTCCATGCCGGTGCCGGCACGGCCGTAATGCAGAACCTGCGGCTCCTCATGGAACACCTTACCGATGCCGTGGCCACAGTATTCGCGGACCACGGAGAACCCATTCTTCTCGGCATGTTTCTGGATGACTTCACCGATGTCCCCGAGTCGTGCGCCCGGGCGAACCAGCTCGATGCCTTTATAGAGGCATTCCTGAGTGACCTGGCAGAGGCGATCGGCCCACTCGGGCACCTTGCCGACCATGAACATCTTGCTGGTGTCGCCGTGATAGCCGTCCTTGATCACAGTGATATCGATGTTGAGGATGTCGCCGTCTTTCAGCGGCTTGTCGTTCGGGATGCCGTGGCAGACAACGTGGTTGATCGAGGTGCAGATCGATTTGGGAAAGCCCTTGTAGTTCAGCGGAGCGGGAATGGCCTGTTGAACGTTGACGATATGCTCGTGGCAAAGGCGGTCGAGTTCCTCGGTGGTGACGCCTGGCTTGACGTGCTCGCCGATCATCTCGAGAACTTCGGCGGCTAGGCGCCCGGCAATGCGCATCTTCTCGATATCTTCGGGCGTCTTGATGGTGACAGTCATGCAAACCTCTTGTATGCCCGCAGGCGAAGGCAATAACGGAAAGTCGCGATGATAAACCAAAGCGCCTGCGGCCTGCAGGTCAGGGCCGATTGCACCGCTGAGCCTGTTGTAGAGAGTTCAAAGCAGTAGCCTCTCGAAGGTCGTTGTGCTATAAAACGCGCCGCTCAGCGGGGTAGACCCCGTCGAGCCTAACCCCACACACGTGTCGACACGGTATCCTGGGTGCTCGAAAGAGTTGGATATCGGGACGCGTGGAGGCCTAACCCGACTTATTCGAGGACTGATCATGTCTCAAGTCACTATGCGCGATATGCTGAAGGCCGGTGTGCACTTCGGCCACCAGACCCGTTACTGGAATCCGAAAATGGATAAATACATTTTCGGCGCGCGCAACAAGATCCATATCATCAACCTGGAAAAAACCCTGCCGATGTTCAACGACGCGCTGCGTTTCGTTGAGAAGCTGGCTGCAGGCAAGAACAAGATTCTGTTCGTTGGCACCAAGCGTTCCGCCGGCAAGATCGTTCGCGAAGAAGCTGCTCGTTGTGGCTCGCCGTACGTCGATCATCGCTGGTTGGGTGGCATGCTGACCAACTACAAGACCATCCGCGCCTCCATCAAGCGTCTGCGTGAGCTGGAAGGGCAGTCCCAGGACGGTACTTTCGAGAAGCTGACCAAGAAAGAAGCTCTGATGCGTACCCGTGATCTCGAGAAGCTCGAGCGCAGCCTGGGTGGTATCAAGGATATGGGCGGCCTGCCGGACGCCATGTTCGTCGTCGACGTCGATCACGAGCGCATCGCTATCTCCGAAGCCAACAAGCTGGGTATTCCGGTCATCGGCATCGTCGATACCAACAGCAGCCCGGAAGGCGTCGACTACATCATTCCCGGTAATGATGACGCCATCCGTGCCGTGCAACTCTACCTCGGCTCCATGGCTGACGCTGTTCTGCGCGGTCGCCAGAACGGTGCCGGTGGCGCTGACGAGTTCGTCGAGGAAGTGGCTTCCGAAGCGGCTCAGGGCTGAGTGCGGCGCACTGCAGCGTGACACCCGATGAACAAAAAGGGGGCTAGGCCCCCTTTTTGTCTCTTGCGAATTGATCACCCGTGTATTGGGTGAGTGGTTTAGAAACCAAATCGAGAGGATTCCCAACATGGCAGAAATCACTGCAGCCTTGGTCAAAGAACTGCGCGAACGTACCGGCCAGGGCATGATGGAGTGCAAGAAGGCTCTGGTCGCCGCTGGTGGTGACATCGAAAAGGCGATTGACGACATGCGTGCCTCGGGCGCCATCAAGGCCGCCAAGAAGTCAGGCAATATCGCTGCCGAGGGCTCGATCGCCGTTCGCGTCGAGGGTGGCCGTGGTCTGATCATCGAAGTCAACTCGCAGACTGACTTCCTGGCTCTGCAGGATGACTTCAAGGCGTTCGTCAAGGAAAGCCTGGACGAGGCCTTCGAGCAGAAGCTGACCGATGTGGCCCCGCTGATCGCTTCTCGTGAATCCGCGCGCGAAGCGCTGGTCGCCAAGTGCGGCGAGAACGTCAACATCCGTCGCCTGACCGCAGTGGAAGGTGAGGTGGTTGGTGCTTATCTGCACGGTCACCGCATCGGTGTGCTGGTCACCCTGAAGGGTGGCGATGCCGAGCTGGCCAAGGATATCGCCATGCACGTGGCTGCCAGCAATCCTGCGGTTCTGAGCCCGGCTGATGTTTCCGAAGAGCTGGTTGCCAAGGAAAAGGAAATCTTCCTGCAGCTCAATGCCGACAAGATCGCCGGCAAGCCGGAAAACATCGTCGAGAACATGGTCAAGGGCCGTATCAACAAGTTCCTGGCCGAAGCTAGCCTGGTTGAGCAGGCGTTCGTCAAGAACCCGGAAATCAAGGTTGGTGAGCTGGCCAAGAAAGCTGGTGCCGAAATCGTATCCTTTGTTCGCTACGAAGTAGGCGAGGGTATCGAGAAGGCCGAAGTCGACTTTGCTGCCGAAGTTGCTGCTCAGGTCGCTGCGACCAAGAAATAAGGCCGCTTCGGTGGTTCTGGCAAAGAGGCTGCCCGCTCACGCGCGCGGCCTCTTTGTCGAATTGGGCAGCGGAATTGTTTTTTTGTCACGATATAGTCATCGCCTGGCACCAACCCCGGGTTGAGCTGTCAAAGCGCAGATATTTTTTGGTCTGAGTCATTCAGACTTGATCACAGCACGCCGCAGGAGATAACACGCCAATGGCTCAGCAGATGAGTGCACGCAATCCTCGCTATAAACGCATTCTGCTCAAATTGAGCGGCGAGGCCCTGATGGGCTCCGAAGACTTTGGCATAGATCCCAAGGTCCTTGACCGTATGGCTCTGGAAGTCGGCCAGTTGGTGGGCATCGGCGTCGAGGTCGGACTGGTCATCGGTGGTGGCAACCTCTTTCGTGGTGCTGCGCTGTCGGCGGCCGGTATGGATCGCGTCACCGGCGACCATATGGGTATGCTGGCCACTGTGATGAACGCGCTGGCCATGCGCGACGCGCTTGAGCGTTCGAACATCCCGGCGCTGGTCATGTCTGCCATTTCCATGGTCGGCGTGACTGATCACTATGACCGTCGCAAGGCGATGCGTCATTTGAAGACCGGCGAGGTGGTTATTTTCTCCGCCGGTACCGGCAACCCATTCTTCACCACCGACTCGGCCGCCTGTCTGCGTGCGATCGAGATCCAGGCGGATGTCGTGCTCAAGGCCACCAAGGTCGATGGTGTTTACACCGCAGATCCGTTCAAGGATCCGAATGCGGAGAAATTCGCCGAGCTCACGTACGACGAAGTGCTGGATCGCAAGCTTGGCGTGATGGATCTGACAGCCATCTGTCTGTGCCGTGACCACAACATGCCGCTGCGGGTCTTCAACATGAACAAGCCCGGCGCCCTGCTCAACATCGTGCTAGGTGGCGCTGAAGGAACCCTGATCGAGGAATCGAAAGAATGATCAACGAGATCAAGCAAGACGCGCAGGAGCGCATGAAGAAAACCCTGGAGTCGCTGGACCATGCATTCGCCAAGATCCGTACCGGCCGTGCACATCCCAGTATTCTCGATAGCGTTATGGTCTCCTATTACGGTTCCGACACTCCGCTGCGTCAGGTTGCCAACGTAATTGCCGAAGACTCCCGCACACTGGCATTGACAGTGTTCGACAAGAGCATGATCCAGGCGGTAGAGAAGGCGATCATGACCTCGGACCTGGGTCTGAACCCGGCCACCGCTGGCACCACGATTCGTGTGCCGATGCCCGCGCTGACCGAGGAGACCCGTAAGGGCTACACCAAGCAGGCCCGCGCAGAGGCCGAGAACGCCCGAGTCGCAGTGCGCAACATCCGCCGTGATGCGATCGCGCAGCTGAAGGATCTGGTCAAGGAAAAGGAAATCAGCGAGGACGAGGAACGTCGCGGCCAGGATGACGTCCAGAAGCTAACCGACAAGTACGTTGCCGAGATCGACAAGGCCCTCGAAGCCAAAGAAGGCGACCTGATGGCCGTATAAGGCCGGCATCGAATCGCCGCTGTCGTGTCCTGAAACGGGGGACCGGTTCGTGATGCGACAGTGCAGATGCCTCAGAGCTGTTGCTTGCAGCTTTTTCTTTTGGTTCGCAGCGTGTTTTAGCGCAAGTAGAGTTGTTCATGGAAAAGGTCAGGCAGATCGCCGGGCGGAATGTACCCCGTCACGTGGCGATCATCATGGATGGCAACAATCGCTGGGCGAAGAGGCGTTTGCTGCCCGGTGTGGCCGGGCATAAAGCCGGTGTCGACGCGGTTCGCGCCGTGATTGAGGTCTGCGCCGATTCTGGCGTCGAGGTACTGACACTGTTTGCGTTCTCCAGCGAGAACTGGCAGCGCCCGGCAGACGAGGTCGGTGCGCTGATGGAACTGTTCCTGTCGGCGTTGCGGCGTGAGGCGCGCAAGCTCGATGAGAACGGCATTCGCCTGCGCATCATCGGCGATCGTGCCCGTTTCCATCCCGAATTGCAGGCCGCGATGCTGGAGGTGGAAGAGATGACTTCCGCCAATCATCGTTTCGTCCTCCAGGTTGCCGCCAATTACGGTGGGCAGTGGGACATTCTTCAGGCAGCTCAGCACTTGGCTGCCGAGGCGCAGTCCGGGCGTCTGAATCCGGCGGAAATTACGCCTGCTCTGTTTCAGAGCTATCTGGCGACCGGCGACATGCCGTTGCCCGATCTGTGCATTCGCACCGGCGGTGAGCGGCGCATCAGCAATTTCCTGCTTTGGCAGCTCGCCTATGCGGAACTGTATTTTTCCGATCTTTATTGGCCCGACTTCAAGCACGTTGCCATGCGTAAGGCGCTCGCCGATTTCGCCACTCGACAGCGGCGATTTGGCAAAACGGGCGAACAGGTCGAAAGCGAGGTCAAGGCCGAATGCTGAAGCAGCGCATCATCACCGCCGCCATCCTTCTGCCCGTCGCGATCATTGGGTTCTTTCTCCTTCATGGACTCGCTTTCGCCATCTTCATTGGGCTGGTCGTTGCGCTAGGTGCCTGGGAGTGGGCTCGGTTGGCTGGATTCGCGGGCCAGCCGGTGAGAATCGCTTATGCGGCGCTGGTCGTGGCGCTGCTTGCCGTGCTGTATCAACTTCCGGCACTGGCCCCCTGGCTGTTGGCGCTCTCCGTGCTCTGGTGGCTGGCAGCAACCTATCTGGTGTTGACCTATCCGCAGAGCAGTCGTCTCTGGGGTGGCTCCGCTGGCAGTCTGGTGATCGGTCTGGCGATTCTGCTTCCGTCGTGGCAGGCACTGGTGGTGCTCAAGCAATGGCCATTGGGTAACTGGTTGATCCTTGCCGTGATGATTCTGGTCTGGGCTGCGGATATCGGGGCGTATTTCTCCGGCAAGACGTTCGGCAAGCGCAAGCTTGCACCGCAGGTCAGTCCTGGCAAGAGCTGGGAGGGGCTGATAGGTGGCCTGTTGACCAGTCTGCTGATCACGCTGGCGGTTGGCATCTACCGCGGCTGGTCGGTGCGAGAGCTGGTGCTAGCGCTGCTGGGTGCGGCGGTGGTGGTGTTGATCTCGGTGATCGGTGACCTCACCGAGAGCATGTTCAAGCGTAGCTCGGGCATCAAGGACAGCAGTCAGCTGCTGCCCGGGCACGGCGGTGTAATGGATCGCATAGACAGTCTTACCGGGGCCATTCCGATCTTTGCGGTGCTTCTTTGGCTTGCTGGCTGGGGCGTGCTGTGACGCGACCTCTACAGATAACCGTGCTGGGGGCGACCGGTTCGATCGGACTTAGCACGTTGGATGTCATCGCTCGTCATCCCGATCGATATAGCGTATTTGCGCTGACCGGCTTCAGCCGGCTCGCCGACCTGCGTTCGCTCTGCCTCAAGCATCGTCCGAGCTACGCAGTGGTCGGTGATGAAGCGCAAGCCGGCGTGCTGCAGGGGCAGTTGCAGTCCGATGGCGTTGCCACTCGAGTACTGAGCGGCGAGGGCAGTCTGAGCGAGGTGGCGGGCCATCCCGAGGTCGATGTCGTGATGGCTGCAATCGTCGGTGCCGCTGGGCTGAAGCCGACTCTCGCCGCCGTGCAGGCAGGCAAGCGAGTGTTGCTGGCGAACAAGGAAGCGCTGGTAATGTCCGGCGCGTTGTTCATGCAGGCACTGCACGATAGCGATGCGGTGTTGCTGCCGATCGATAGCGAACACAACGCGATTTTTCAATGCTTGCCATCCGATTATGCCCGTGGGCTTGGTGCTGTCGGTGTGCGGCGGATATTGCTCACCGCTTCTGGCGGGCCGTTTCGAGATATTGCGCCGCAGCTTCTGGCGGATGTATCGCCGGAGCAGGCCTGCGCTCATCCCAACTGGTCGATGGGACGCAAGATTTCCGTGGATTCGGCCAGCATGATGAACAAGGGGCTTGAGCTGATCGAGGCCTGTTGGTTGTTCAACGCGCGACCAGATCAGGTCGAGGTGGTGATTCACCCGCAAAGCGTTATCCACTCTATGGTGGACTACGTGGATGGTTCGGTGCTCGCGCAACTCGGCAATCCCGACATGCGTACGCCGATTGCGCATGCGCTGGCATGGCCGGAGCGAATCGATTCCGGTGTGTCGGCGCTGGATCTGTTGCAGATTGGGCGACTGGATTTCCAGGCGCCGGACAACCTGCGCTTTCCTTGTCTGCGGCTTGCTCGCCTGGCCGCGGAGACCGGTGGTACGGCGCCGGCGATGCTCAATGCCGCGAACGAAGTGGCGGTTGACGCCTTTCTCAATCGACGCATCCGCTTCACCGAGATCGCGAGTATCATCGACGACGTGTTGAATCGAGAGGCATCGGTTCCGACTGTCTGCCTTGAAGATGTACTGGCAGCTGACAACCAGGCTCGTGAAACTGCCGGCCACTGGTTGAGCTGCCGCGGGCGATAGGGTCTGCCGGCCTCGCGGCTTGCAGCGAAACGTCACAGACCCACTCCCGGAGGAAAATATGGGCGCGCTCTACATGATCATCGGCACCCTCGTTGCGCTCGGGGTGCTGGTGACCTTTCACGAATTCGGTCATTTCTGGGTTGCCCGTCGCTGTGGCGTGAAGGTGCTGCGATTCTCCGTTGGCTTCGGTAGTCCGCTGCTTCGCTGGCATGACCGGCAGGGCACCGAGTTCGTCATCGCTGCGATACCGCTTGGCGGTTACGTCAAGATGCTCGACGAGCGTGAGGGCGACGTGCCTCCCGCTTTGCTCGACAGTGCATTCAATCGCAAGAGCGTCCACCAGCGCTTCGCTATCGTATCCGCCGGGCCGTTGGCCAATTTCCTGTTAGCTATGGTGTTCTTCTGGCTGCTGGCGATGCTTGGCAGCGAACAGGTGCGGCCTGTTGTCGGTGCTGTCGCGCCAGGCAGTCTCGCTGCTCAGGCGGGGATGGCGGTCGATCAGGAGATCGTTGCTGTCAATGGCAAGCCAGTCAGCGGCTGGTCCGAGGTCAATCTACAGTTGGTACGGCGCCTGGGCGAGAGCGGTCAGCTCGATATGACGGTGCGAGAGCTTGGCGGTTCTGGCGAGCGGCACTTGCAGATCCCGTTGCAAAATTGGCTGAAAGGCGTGGAGGAGCCGGACCCGATCACCTCGCTCGGAATCAGACCCTGGCGCCCTCAGATTGTCCCAGTGGTCGCTCAGTTGGACCCTGAAGGCCCGGCGCAGGCCGCAGGTATTCGTCTCGGTGACCGCCTGTTGAGTATGGATCAGCAGCCACTGGACGATTGGCAGCAGGTGATCGACGCAGTCAAGGTGCTGCCCGGTGAGCCGGTATCCCTGCAGGTGGAGCGCTCCGGTGAGCGACTCGAGGTGTCGTTGACGCTGGCCGCGCGTGGTGAAGGCGATGCGCGCCGCGGTTATCTGGGGGCGGGTGTCGAAGGTGGTGAATGGCCAGCGGAAATGCTGCGCGAAGTCAGCTTCGGTCCTCTTGAAGCGGTGGTCGAAGGCGTAAGGCGCACCTGGACCATGAGCCTGCTGACCCTCGATTCGCTGAAGAAAATGCTCTTCGGGGAGCTCTCGGTAAAAAACTTGAGCGGCCCGATAACCATTGCTAAAGTGGCGGGCGCTTCTGCCCAGTCGGGGCTAGGGGATTTCCTCAATTTCCTCGCCTATCTGAGCATTAGTCTGGGGGTTCTCAATCTATTGCCTATCCCGGTGCTCGATGGCGGTCATCTGCTCTTCTATCTCGTCGAGTGGGTCCGCGGACGTCCTCTGTCGGAGCGGGTACAGGGATGGGGGGTACAGATCGGCATCAGCCTGGTGGTTGGGGTGATGCTGCTTGCACTGGTCAATGACCTTGGCCGTCTGTAATGCCGAATCCGTAGTGTCGCCATGCCGAATCGCCGGTTCATTTATCAGGTTTGAATAAGAAAGGACTTCATGAAACGTCTGCTGCTACCTGCGGTTAT
>DNMQ01000199.1 GCA_003488145.1 Pseudomonas sp. | reverse complement strand
TCGTGCACAAGTTCTGCCAGAACCAGGAAGGCAACGAAGCCATCAAGGAGTTCGTTACCCCCCTGAATCAGCTGAACAAGGAGTGGGGCGAGCTGACCATGAAGATCGGCATGGCCGCCATGAAGGATCGTGAAATGGTCGGTGCGGCGTCGGTCGACTACTGCATGTATTCCGGCTACGCCTGTCTCGCCTATTTCTGGGCTGACATGGCTCGGGTTGCTGCCGAGAAGCTGGCTGAGGGCACCTCCGAGGAGGCGTTCTACAAGGCCAAGCTGCAGACCGCGCGATTCTACTTCCAGCGCATCCTGCCGCGTACCCGCATGCATGTCGACGCCATGCTGTCCGGTGCCGACAACCTGATGCAGATGGCTGAGGAAGACTTCGCTCTCGGTTACTGACGGGTTGAGGTTGTAAAGGAAAGCCGCTGCTTTGCAGCGGCTTTTTTGTGCCCGATCCAGACGTTGTACTGCTTTTGCCGCATCTTCGCCGGTATTTCGGCTGCACAACTGGGAGCAAGAAGGCAAAATGCTAGCTTTTCTCGGCAGCATGCCGGAGTTGCCGTGTCGCGTACCGTCCCGCCTCGCTTCAGCCATTTTCTCGCGCCATTGGCCCTGTTGCTCGGCGGAGAGGTCATCGCGCGTCAGGTTTCGCTGAACGAGTTCTTCACGTCGCTCTATAACGTCCTGCCGACCGTACTGCTGTTGCTCGGCGGTGCGCTTTGCATGATGTACGGCCGCATCCGCGAGCTGTTTCTGCTGCTCTGCATCTATCTTGCCTATTTCCTCCTCGATATCCACGCCGATCACTACCGGGCACATGGCACTCTGCTGGACGATGCTGCACTGACCTTTCATCTCTGCAGCTTGCTGCTGCCGCTGCTTTACGGCCTGTATGGCGTGTGGCGAGAGCGCAGTCACCTGGCGCAGGACGGCCTGGCCCGTGCCGCCGTGCTGTTTGCCGTCGGCGTCGTCGCCGTGGCGCTGGCAAAGCGGTTTCCGGAAACGTTACATGCCTGGCTGGTGGTGATTCGCTGGCCCGCCTTGCAGGCCGATTGGCTGCAGCTTATCCAGTTGGCGTACCCGGCGTTCCTCGTGGCGCTAGTGTTACTGATCGTCCAGTACCTGCGCCAACCGAGGCCGTCCCACGCGGCGCAGATCATTGCGCTGCTCGGCGTCCTGCTGATGTTGCCGCAAACATTCAGTCGCCATGCCGCGCTGAACATTCTAAGTAGCCATGTGTTGCTGATGCTGGTGGTGGCGATCGCCCATGAGGCTTATCTCATGGCCTTCCGTGATGAGCTGACTGGCCTGCCTGGGCGGCGCGCGTTGAACGAGCGGCTGCAGCGTCTGGGGCGGCAGTACGTGCTGGCGATGGCCGACGTGGACCACTTCAAGAGCTTCAACGATACCCACGGTCACGATGTCGGCGATCAGGTGCTGAAGATGGTTGCCAGCCGGCTGCGCAAGATAGGGGGCGGTGGACGTGCATATCGCTACGGGGGTGAGGAGTTCACCCTGGTTTTCCCTGGGCGCAGTATCGAAGAGTGTCTGCCGCATCTGGAGGAGGTACGTCAGTCGGTAGAGAGCTATGCGCTGCAATTGCGTGACGAAGACAATCGACCGAAGGATGATCGTCGCGGCCGTATGGCTCGAGGAGCGGCGTCGGCGAAACAGGTCTCGGTGACCATCAGTATCGGGGTGGCTGAGCGACAAGGGGAGCAGCGCAGCCCGGAGGAGGTGATCAAGGCCGCCGACCAGGTGCTGTACAGTGCCAAAAAAGCAGGCAGAAACTGTCTGCGAGTGCACGGCAGCGGCCGCGGTGCGGTGCGTATGGCCGAGCATTCGCGTTAGGGTTGCAGTGGTATTGATAGTGACCGGTAAAAACTATCTGGTCATAAAAAGACGCTTAATCCTGTCCTGGTTATTCGGTTAGACTCGCTGGAAACGGCCCATAGTGGCCGCAACCCAGTGTCTTGCGAGGAACCTTGCCATGGCCGACTATCAAGCGCCGCTGCGCGACATGCGTTTTGTCCTGAATGAAGTCTTCGACGCGCCGAAACTCTGGCAGTCGCTGCCAGCGCTGGCCGAGGTGGTCGATGCCGAGACGGCCGATGCAATTCTCGAGGAAGCTGGCAAGATCACCGCCAATAGCATCGCGCCGCTGAACCGCAGCGGT
The DNA here is from genome assembly GCA_003488145.1 of Pseudomonas sp. Lineage (GTDB taxonomy): Bacteria > Pseudomonadota > Gammaproteobacteria > Pseudomonadales > Pseudomonadaceae > Stutzerimonas. The sequence continues at coordinate 3,942 of DNMQ01000199.1, read as the reverse complement.
GACGAAGAAGGCTGCCGCTGGGACGCCGGGGCGGTTTCTACGCCCGCCGGCTACCGCGAGGCTTATCAGCTATACGCCGAAGGCGGCTGGGTCGGCGTCGGTGGCGATCCAGCGTTCGGCGGGATGGGCATGCCCAAGGTCATCTCGGCTCAGGTTGAGGAGATGATGAACTCCGCCAGTCTGGCCTTCGGCCTCTATCCGATGCTGACGTCCGGCGCCTGCCTGTCGATCTACGCCCACGCCAGCGAGGAGCTTAAGCAGAAGTACCTGCCGAACATGTATGCCGGTGTCTGGTCCGGCTCCATGTGTCTGACCGAACCTCATGCCGGTACCGACCTCGGCATTATCCGCACCAAGGCCGAGCCGCAGGCAGACGGCTCCTACAAGATCAGCGGCACCAAGATATTCATCACCGGCGGCGAGCATGACCTGACCGAGAACATCATCCACCTGGTGCTGGCCAAGCTGCCGGATGCGCCAGCTGGCTCCCGCGGCATCTCGTTGTTCCTGGTGCCGAAGGTGATGGTCAACGAGGACGGCACCCTGGGTGAGCGCAACTCGCTGTCCTGCGGTTCCATCGAGCACAAGATGGGTATCCAGGCCTCGGCGACCTGCGTGATGAACTTCGACGGCGCCACCGGCTGGATGGTCGGCGAGCCGAACAAGGGCCTCGCAGCGATGTTCACCATGATGAACTATGAGCGTCTGGGCGTCGGTATTCAGGGCCTGTCGACTGGCGAGCGCTCCTATCAGAGCGCCATCGAGTATGCCCGCGAGCGTATCCAGAGCCGCGCACCGACCGGACCGATTGCGCAGGACAAGGCAGCCGATCCGATCATCGTGCATCCGGATGTGCGCCGCATGCTGCTGACCATGAAGGCGCTGAACGAGGGTGGTCGCGCGTTCTCCAGTTATGTCGCGCTGCAGCTCGATATCGCCAAGTTCAGTGACGATGACGAGGCGCGACTGCGAGCCGAGGCGCAGGTGGCGCTGCTGACACCGGTAGCCAAGGCCTTCCTCACTGACATGGGGCTGGAAACCACGGTACATGGCCAGCAGATTTTCGGCGGCCATGGCTTCATCCGCGAGTGGGGCCAGGAGCAGCTGGTGCGTGACTGCCGCATTACTCAGATCTACGAGGGCACCAACGGCATTCAAGCGCTGGATCTGGTTGGGCGCAAGATCGTCGGCAGTGGTGGCACCATGTATCAGGCCTTCGTCGATGAGGTTCGCGCATTCATCGCTGATGCCGGTCCGGAGCTGGCGGAGTTCGCCGAGCCCCTCAACGCTGCCATGGACAATCTGGATGAGCTGACCGCCTGGGTTATCGATCAGGCCAAGGTGAATCCGAACGAAATCGGCGCCGCCTCGGTGGAGTACCTGCACGTGTTCGGCTACACCGCTTATGCGTACATGTGGGCACGCATGGCGGCGGCGGCATTGGCCAAACAGGATGAAGGCGACTTCTACCAGAGCAAGCTGGGAACCGCGCGTTTCTACTTTGCTCGCCTGTTGCCGCGAATTCATTCGCTGAGCGCTTCGGTCAAGGCCGGAAGCGAGTCGCTGTACCTGCTCGACGCTGCTCAATTCTGAGAAGCTGCGGCTTAATCTAAAGGCAATATGAAATTATTTGGCCATGACGCGGAACGATTAAGCCGCCCTTCAGGTCATAAAAACCGCACCATGTAAGCCTGGACTTACAGCACTGCATCAAGGATGACGCGATGTAGGAAAAGGCTTACAAGGCGTGATGCACAATGGCTACTACAGGCTCACAAGGTCTGACGGTAATCTACTGCTTAAGGACGTGGCGCATGGAAAGCGCAAATCAATAAAACGGACCACACAGGGAGCGGCGCCAGGATGGCGCGCGATCATGGATGTCAGGATTCAGTCTGCAGAGCCCCGCTTCGGCGGGGTTTTTCTTTTCTGCTTAGTTCTTATGCCAGCAGTCAGCCATTCAGGCGGCCTTGCGACCGCTTAGGCTTAGCCCGACTGCCCCCGGCATCAATTCGGCAGGCACACACCGGTCCCACCAAGCCCGCAATATCCCCCAGGATTCTTTGCCAGATACTGCTGGTGATAGGCCTCTGCGTAGTAGAACGGCGGTGCATCGTCTACCTCGGTGGTGATGGCCGGAAAGCCCGCTGCGCTTAGTTGTCGCTGGAAACGTTCACGGCTTGCCTCTGCCTCGCGGCGCTGCTGTGCATCCATGCAGTAGATCGCCGAACGGTACTGGCTGCCGACATCGTTACCCTGCCGCATCCCCTGGGTCGGGTTGTGTGCCTCCCAGAAAACGCGTAGCAGCGTGCCGTAGTCGATCTGCTGAGGATCGAAGACCACCAGTACCGCCTCCGTATGCCCGGTAAGCCCGGAACAGACTTCATCGTACGTCGGGTTCGGGGTCAGGCCTCCGGCATAGCCGACAGCCGTTGTCCACACTCCCGGCTGCTCCCAGAACCGGCGTTCCGCTCCCCAGAAGCAGCCCATGCCAAACATCGCTTGGCAAAGGCCTGCTGGAAAGGGTGGCTGCAGCGGGTTGCCATTGACGTAGTGGGCGGGGGGCACCGGTACGGGTGTCGAGCGGCCGGGCAAGGCCTGCTCGGCGGTGGGCAGTGCCTGTTTGTTGATCAGAATCTGCGAGCGTAGCGACATGCGAGCCTCGAGCGGGGAAGGTGGCTGACAAGCTAGGCTACAAAAGCCCGGGAGCCAGTGAAAGCGCCACGGCTACCACGCGTCGCAGAGTTCTGCGCAAACGGCTGGCACTCAGCACCAACGGGGGTAGCGGCGCAGAGCCTCGGTCAGGATGTTGCCGGGGATCGGCTTGTCGAACAGGTAGCCCTGACCGATATCACAGCGATGACGACGCAGGAATTTCAGCTGCTCCGGTGTTTCGATTCCTTCAGCGACGACCTTCAGGTGCAGCTTGCGGGCCATGGCGATCACCGCCGAGGTGATCTCCACGTCGTCCTGGTTGCCCGGGATGTCCTTGATAAAGCTGCGATCGATCTTGATCACGTCGATGGGGAATTTCTTCAGGTAGCTCAGCGAGGAATACCCCGTGCCGAAGTCATCCATGGCCAGCGTCAGGCCGAGCGCCTTGAGGCCGATCAGCTGCTGTCGGGTTTCCTCGGTTGCTTCGAGCAGGAGGCTTTCTGTCAGCTCCAGCTCCAGCTGCGCGGCGGGAAGTTGCTCTTCGAGCAGAATTGCGGCGATCGTGCCAAGCAGATCCGGATCCGAGAACTGCTTGGGTGAAAGGTTGATTGCGATCTGGGGCGTGCCAAGGCCTAGCGCGGAAAGGGTGACGCCCATCCGGCACGCTTCCCGCGCGACCCACTTGCCGATCGGGATGATCAGCCCGGTTTCTTCCGCGACGCTGATGAACTGATCCGGGCGGATCATGCCCTTTTCCGGATGGTTCCAGCGCAGCAGCGCTTCCAGCCCCTGCAGCCGGCCGGTATGCAGGCATAGCTTGGGCTGGTAGAACACCTCCAACTCGTTCTGCAGCAGCGCACGGCGCAGGTTGTTCTCGACGAACAGCTTGTAGTTGGCTTCGGCATGCAGGGCTTCGGTGAATATCTGCACCTGGTTCTTGCCGTTCGCCTTGGCCTTGTGCAGCGCTTGCCCGGCATGCTTCATCAGCGTTTCCGGGTCACGCCCGTGCTGGGGCGAGCACGCCAGCCCCAGGGACCCGCTGACGCTGATCAGCTGCTTGTCGACGAAGAGCGGCTTATCGAGGATGCGCAGCACCTGGTCTGCCAGGCGGACGCCTTCGTCCAGTCCCTTGTCATCGAACAGCAGGGCGAACTCGTTGCTGGCGAAACGTGCCAGCACGCTCTGCTGGCTGAGGCCGTTGCGCAGCCGGCGTGCGAGGCTGGTAAGCAGCTTGTCGCCGGTCTGGTGCCCCAGGCTGTCATTGATTCGCTTGAAGTTGTCGATGTC
>DNMQ01000217.1 GCA_003488145.1 Pseudomonas sp. | reverse complement strand
CGCTCGCCGGTGAGCAGCGCCCGCGCGGGCCCCTCGAGATGGAACAGCACCCGGTCAGCCGCGACACGGTCACCATCGGCAACCTGCCAGTGAACCGCAACGCGTGGGTCGACTTGGCGGAATACGGCGTCTACCCATGCCGTTCCACTGATCACTGCCTCCTCGCGAGTGATGACCGACGCATGCGCCAGCCGCTCGGCTGGAATCAACTGCGCCGTGATGTCACCACTGCCGACGTCCTCGGCGAGCGCGCGACGAACGTTGGCATCGATTTCTGCAGATAGATCGGCAAGTGTAAGATTCGGCATGGCTGACTCCTGAAGATTGCGCGGAGTATAAAGGCTGAGTGCTCGCTAACGCAGCGCCAACCTGCGCTTCCCGGACGGGTATTCGAGAGGCTTTTTTTACCTCCCGGCGGAAAACCTGCGAGTATCTGTGAGCCAAGTCATGTCCAATGAAAAACCGGTCTTGGCATCGCAATCCGATGCTTATAATGCCCTTCAAGAATATTGACGCCACCGAAATGGCGACACCTTACTGACGAGGTGTCGTTGTAAAATCAGACCGCTCGGCTATGCTGCGCTGGATCCGGTTCGACAGAAGAAACCCGCACTAGATTGCGGGCTCGCCCGGAACCTTCCGCCTTGCCCTGCCGATTTGGTTACCCTTACAAGACGCTGTTTGAAGCTGGCGTTGTGACCGCCGTTAAGCAGGCGACCGCAGGAGAGTCTCGATGCGAACCGATGCGAAAGTGGTGCACCTGAACAAGGCAGCCCCTGAGCACAAGCCTTCTTCACCAGCAGGCCGCCTGCCTGTGGCGCTCATCAGCGTGCGCGACAAGGCCGCCCAACAGCTGCGTCAGGCCTTGCAGTCGCTGTTCGACAACGCCGATGACTCGCTCTTCGAGATCGCCGATCGTGCGAGCAGCAACGTCGAACAGAACGCGTTTTTCGAAGCCATGCGTGATTTGCGCATGAAGCGCCGCAACATCGAACGCGGCTTTCTGCAACAGCTGTTCGAAGCATTCGCCAAGCTCAATCAGTATGAGATCGGCAAGCCGCCGGTGCTGGACAATGTGTCGTTCGACAGTCTTTCACTTGTGCAGAACGATGAGCTGGAAGAGTCGGTAGCCGTCGACACCATGGTCGCGAAAGTCATGAGTCGTGCGGCTCAACCGCTGGGGCACCTGACCACTCGTTTCAATGCGCTGATCAGCAAGAAGCTCGACGACAAGAGCAACCCGCTCGGCCCGCACGCACTCTGCGACTACTTCATCGAGGCCAGCAGCAGCCTTGGGGTAGAGATCAAGGTCAAGCTGATTATCTTCAAGCTCTTCGAAAAGTACGTGCTCGGGGATATCGACCAACTCTATGCCGAAGCCAACCAGACCCTGGTCGCTGCCGGCATCCTGCCAGAGCTGCACTCCGCCCCGCCCCGCCGCCAGCAGCGCCCCGGCGCGCCAGCCGGAAGCCATGCACCATCGGCGCCACTTGGCCAGGCTGCACATGTCGACGAGGGACTGCAGGAAGCCGCATTCAGCGCACTGCACAGCCTGCTTTCAGAGCTCCGTGGCAGCAGCATGCTGCCGGCGCGCAACATCCCCAGCGATGCGATCCCGATCTCCAGTGGCGACCTCCTCCGCCTACTGTCGCACATGCAGGCGCGCGCGCCGCAGACCGTCGACGAGTTCGATCTTCAGGAGCAGCTGGCCGGCCTGCTGAGCCGAGTCAGTGCCAAGACCGGCAAGTCCCGCGTGGTTGGCGAGATAGACGACGATGTGATCAACCTCGTCTCCATGCTGTTCGAATTCATACTCGATGACCGCACCCTGCCCGACTCGCTAAAGGCCCTGATCGGTCGCCTGCAGATCCCGCTTCTCAAGGTCGCGGTATTGGACAAGACCTTCTTCAGCCGCGGCAGCCATCCGGCACGCCGCCTGCTTAACGAGATTGCCTCGGCAGCGATGGGCTGGGGCGATCAGGATGAAGCGCAGCGGGACAGTCTCTACCAGAAGATCGAGCAGATCGTGGCTCGACTGCTCAACGACTTCACTGACGATCCGGCCATTTTCTCCGAGCTGCTGGCCGACTTCCTTGCCTTCATCGGCGATGAGCGCCGCCGTAGCGAGCTGCTCGAGCAACGCACCCGCGATGCCGAGGAAGGCCGCGCCAAGGCCGAGATCGCCCGACAGGAAGTTGAGCGCGCCCTGAACCAGCGCTTGCTCGGCAAGACGCTTCCGGAAGTCGTGGTGCGGCTGCTACAGGAAGCCTGGAGCAAGGTTCTGCTGCTTACCTGTCTGAAACACGGCACCCAGTCCGAAGAGTGGCAGGCCGCCCTGGACACGATGGACGATCTGGTGTGGAGCGTTACCCCTCACGAAGACGAAGAATCGCGCGCACGCCTGCTGGAGCTGGTCCCGAGCCTGCTTAAAGCGCTGCGCGACGGACTGGTCAGCGCCGCCTTCGACCCTTTTTCCACCGGCGACTTCTTTACCCAGCTCGAAGCGCTCCATGTCCAGACCCTGCAGCGCTTCCAGCAACCGCAGAGCGCTCCCAGCGAGGCGCCAGCGGACGACAGCACTTCAGCGGAGTCAGCGGCAACTCCGATAGCAACCACACCGGCAATGGTCGAAGTGGTCGACGAGATCGTCCTGCTTGCACCTGGCGAGAGCCGCGAGCAGGAACCGGAAATCAGCCTGCCGGATAACGATGTCGCGCTGGTCCAGGTCGACAATCTGCGCGTCGGCAGCTGGGTGGAGTTCCAGGAAGACGAAGAACACAAGCTGCGCTGCAAGCTGGCAGCGGTGATCAAGCCCACCGGCAAGTACATCTTCGTTAATCGCACCGGCATGAAAGTCCTGGAAAAGACCCGCATGGGCCTGGCGACCGAATTCCAGCGCGGCGCCATTCGGCTACTCAACGACACCCTGCTGTTCGACCGCGCGCTGGAGTCGGTCATCGGCAACCTGCGCAAGCTGAAGAACACCTGACAACCCCAAGGGCATGCCGCCCGGCATGCCCGCCAGCCCTCCGCGCGGCAAAGCGCCGCACTTCGCGCTTGGCTTTTGACCCTGCACAGCTAGAATGCCTGCATTCCATTCGAGGTGCCCATGCCCAGCCGCCTGAAGCCCGAAGATCAGCAGCGCGTCGATGAATACCTCCGCGCCCCGCAACACCAGGTCGAGCGCCAGCCGTTTCGCCCCTGGCTTCTTCTGCTTGTGGTACTGGTCGTGGTGATCGGGCTCGGGTTATTGAGCCGCCTCTTGAGCCGCCTTGTGCTTTGAGCTCCGCTCGCCAGGCCGCCCCGCCGTTTCCCTTGCAGCTATGAGTCACTCCCATGTCACATCGAGTCGTAATCGTCGGCGGTGGCGCCGGCGGTCTGGAGCTTGCTACCCGCCTGGGTAGAACCCTGGGCAAGCGTGGCAAAGCCCGCATCACCCTGGTCGACGCCAACCTCACACACATCTGGAAGCCGCTGCTGCACGAAGTCGCCGCCGGCTCCTTGAACTCGTCCGCTGACGAACTCAACTACGTCGCTCAGGCCAAATGGAATCACTTCGAGTTCCAGATGGGCCGCATGGCAGGCCTGGATCGCGCGAGCAAATGCATTCGACTGGAAGCGACGCGCGACGAGTTTGGCGTGGAACTGGTCCCGTCACGCGCACTGAACTACGACACGCTGGTGATTGCCGTCGGCAGCACGACCAACGACTTCGGCACCTCGGGGGCTTCCGAGCACTGCATCTTCCTTGATACGCGCGAGCAGGCCGAGCGCTTCCACCGGCAACTGCTGAGCCATTACATGAAGGCGCATGCAGGCGAGGGAGCCTCGAGCAACATCAGCATGGCCATCGTCGGAGCCGGCGCTACCGGCGTGGAGCTGGCTGCAGAACTGCTGCACGCCGCCAAGGAGCTGGCGGCCTACGGCCTCGATGGCATCAAGCCGGAGGATGTAAACATCACCCTCATCGAGGCCGGCCCGAAAGTCCTGCCGGCACTGCCTGAGCGCATCAGCCAGCCGGTGCACCAGACACTGCTGGACCTGGGCGTCACGGTGCTCACAGGCGCCGCCGTCAGCGAAGTCACCGCCGAGGGCCTGCACACCAAGCAGGGCGAGTTCGTCCAGGCCAGCCTCAAGGTGTGGGCCGCCGGGATCAAGGCACCCGCCTTCCTTCACGAACTGGATGGCCTGGAAACCAACCGCATTAACCAGCTGGTCGTCCACCCGACATTGCAGAGCACGCGCGACGAGAACATCTTCGCGTTCGGCGATTGTGCCGCCTGCCCACAGCCGGACAGCGACCGCAATGTCCCCCCCCGTGCGCAGGCAGCCCACCAGCAGGCCTCGATGCTGGCACGCTCGATCCACAACCGACTGGAAGGCAAGCCGCTGCCGACCTATCGCTACAAGGACTACGGCTCGCTGATTTCGCTGTCGAGCTTCTCGGCTGTAGGTAATCTGATGGGCAACCTGACCGGCAACGTGATGCTCGAAGGCTGGCTCGCACGGATGTTCTATATCTCGCTCTACCGCATGCACCAGATCGCACTGTACGGCATCCCGCGCACGCTGCTGATGATGCTTGGCGACAAGCTCAGCCGCACGACGGAGCCGCGCCTGAAGCTCCATTGACGCAGAAAAGGCGCACCCTTGGGTGCGCCTTGAATGTGCCGAGAAGAAATCGCAGGCAATAAAAAAGCTGGATGTCCTCGAGGACATCCAGCTTTTCATGCTTCCTGAGAAGCCGGTATGGTGGGTCGTGTAGGATTCGAACCTACGACCAATTGGTTAAAAGCCAACTGCTCTACCAACTGAGCTAACGACCCAAAAATGGTCGGGGTAGGGGGATTCGAACTCCCGACATCCTGCTCCCAAAGCAGGCGCGCTACCGGACTGCGCTATACCCCGATTGGAATTTGGCTCCGCGACCAGGACTCGAACCTGGGACCCAATGATTAACAGTCATTTGCTCTACCGACTGAGCTATCGCGGAACAACTTCAATTCCAGCTCTTCAGCGTTACGTTACCGCCTCAGAGGCGCGCCATTTTACGGTTCCCGGCTCGCCTGTCAACCCCAAAAATGCGATTCCTGACAACACTTTGCGTTCACCCGGCGGCACCCGCGAAAACGCTGCTCCAACACGGCTACCTGCGAGGTGTGCTGCACCCCGCAGGTAACCACCCCACACTCAATCGAAGACGATCTGCTCGCCCTCTACCCGCGCCTTGACGCTGCTACCCGGCGCGAACTGACCGGAGAGGATCTGCTGCGCCAGCG
>DNMQ01000201.1 GCA_003488145.1 Pseudomonas sp. | reverse complement strand
AGCGCGCTGCGCTCGCCGGTCAGCAACGCCCGAGCCGGCCCTTCCAGGTGGAACAGCACCTTGTCCGCCTCCACCCGGTCCCCGTCGGCGACCTGCCAGTGGACTGCGACCCGAGAGTCCACCTGCCGGAACACCGCGTCGACCCATGCGGTTCCACTGATCACCGCCGCCTCGCGCGTGATGACCGAGGCATGTGCCAACCGCTCGGCAGGGATCAGCTGCGCGGTGATATCTCCGCTGCCGACATCTTCGGCTAAGGCGCGGCGTGCATTGGCATCAATTTCTGCGGATAGATCGGCAAGGCTGAGATTCGGCATGTCGGGCTCCTCGAGTTTGCGCGGAGTATAAAGGCTCGCACCGACCGCGGCAGCGTCAAGCTGCCGACAGCCTACGGATCGCTCGACCGGCTTTTTTTAACCTCCTGGCGGAAAACCTGCGAGCATCTGTGAGCCAGGTCATGTCCAATGAAAAACTGACCTTGGCAGGGGAGCACAATGCTTATAATCCCCTCCAAGAATATTGACGCCACCTAACTGACGATACTTGCTGACGAGGCGTCGTTGTAAAATCAAAGCGCTCGGCTATGCTGCGTCTGGATCCGGTTCGACAGAAGAAACCCGCACAAGATTGCGGGCTCGCCCGGTACCTTCCGCCTTGCCCTGCCGACTTGGTTACCTATATAAGACGCTGCCGAATTCAAGCGTTGTGACCGCCGCAAAGCAGGCGACCGCAGGAGAGTCTCGATGCGAACCGATGCGAAAGTGGTGCACCTGAACAAGGTTGCCCCTGAGCACAAGCCGTCTTCACCGGCAGGCCGCCTTCCGGTGGCGCTCATCAGCGTGCGCGACAAGGCCGCCCAGCAACTGCGTCAGGCGCTGCAATCGCTGTTCGACAACGCCGATGACTCGCTCTTCGAGATCGCCGATCGCGCGACCAGCAACGCCGAACAGAACGCTTTTTTCGAGGCTATGCGCGACCTGCGCATGAAGCGCCGCAACATCGAACGCGGCTTCCTGCAGCAGCTGTTCGAAGCATTCGCCAAGCTCAACCAGTATGAAATCGGCAAGCCGCCCGCGCTGGATGCCGTCTCCTTCGACAGCCTTTCCCTGGTGCAGAACGACGAGCTGGAAGAATCCGTAGCCGTCGACACCATGGTCGCCAAGGTCATGAGTCGTGCCGCCCAGCCGCTGGGCCACCTGACCACGCGCATGAACGCGCTGATCAGCAAGAAGCTCGACGACAAGAGCAACCCCCTCGGCCCTCATGCGCTCTGTGACTATTTCATCGAAGCCAGCAGCAGCCTGGGCGTGCAGATCAAGGTCAAGCTGATCATATTCAAGCTGTTCGAGAAGCATGTTCTTGGCGATATCGACCAGCTATATGCCGAAGCCAATCAGACCCTGGTGGCTGCCGGCATCCTGCCCGAACTCCAGTCTGCGCCGCCGCGCCGGCAGCAGCGCCCGGGCGGTCCGGCTGCCAGTCACACCTCGCCAGCGACGCATAGCCAGCCGGTCCATGTCGACGAGGGGCTACAGGAAGCCGCTTTCAGCGCCTTGCACAACTTGCTGTCCGACCTGCGCGGCAGCAGTGTTCTGCCTGCCCGCAACGTGCCCAGCGACGCCATCCCGATCTCCAGCGGAGACCTGCTCCGCCTGCTGTCGCACATGCAGACCCGCGCGCCACAGACGGTCGACGATTTCGATCTGCAAGAGCAGCTCGGCAGCCTGCTGAGCCGGGTAAGTGCCAAGACCGGAAAATCGCGGGTGGTTGGCGAGATCGATGACGACGTCATCAACCTCGTCTCCATGCTGTTCGAGTTCATTCTCGACGACCGTACCCTGCCGGATTCTCTCAAGGCTCTGATCGGGCGCCTGCAGATCCCGTTGCTCAAGGTCGCGGTGATCGACAAGACCTTCTTCAGCCGCGGCAGTCACCCCGCGCGCCGCCTGCTGAACGAAATCGCGTCGGCGGCGATGGGTTGGGGCGATCAGGACGAGGCGCAACGCGACAGCCTCTATCAAAAGATCGAGCAGATTGTGGCCCGCCTGCTCAACGACTTCGTCGATGATCCGGCGATCTTCTCCGAGCTGCTGGCCGATTTCCTCGCTTTCATCGGTGACGAGCGACGCCGCAGCGAACTGCTCGAGCAGCGCACCCGTGACGCCGAAGAGGGTCGCGCCAAGGCTGAAATCGCTCGCCAGGAAGTCGAGCACGCGCTGAACCAGCGCCTGCTGGGCAAGACGCTGCCGGAAGTGGTGGTGCGCCTGCTGCAGGAGGCCTGGAGCAAGGTTTTGCTGCTTACCTGCCTGAAGCACGGCACCCAGTCCGAGGAATGGCAGGCAGCCCTGGACACCATGGATGACCTTGTGTGGAGCGTGACTCCCCACGAGGACGACGAATCCCGCGCGCGCCTGCTGGAGCTGGTCCCGGGCCTGCTCAAGGCATTGCGTGAGGGGCTGGTCAGCGCCGCGTTCGACCCCTTCTCCACCGGCGACTTCTTCACCCAGCT
>DNMQ01000202.1 GCA_003488145.1 Pseudomonas sp. | reverse complement strand
AACGAACGCACCGTAGTCGGTGAGGTTCTTGACGATACCTTTGACCTGCTGACCTTCCTGCAGGGACTCGAGCAGAGCTTCGCGCTCGGCGCTGTTCTCGGCTTCCAGTACGCTGCGGCGGGAAACGACAACGTTGTTGCGCTTCTGGTCCAGCTTGATGACCTTGAACTCGAGCTCTTTGCCTTCCAGGTGGGTGGTGTCGCGCACAGGGCGGACATCGACCAGCGAACCCGGCAGGAACGCACGAATGCCGTTGACGTCGACGGTGAAGCCACCTTTGACTTTGCCGTTGATGACGCCCTTGACCACTTCTTCTGCAGCGAAAGCCGCTTCCAGAACAATCCAGGATTCCGCGCGCTTGGCCTTTTCACGGGACAGCTTGGTTTCGCCAAAGCCATCTTCAACCGCGTCCAGAGCAACGTGGACCTCGTCACCCACCTTGATGGTCAGCTCGCCCTGCTCATTGTAGAACTGCTCGACCGGGATGACGCCCTCGGACTTGAGACCGGCATGCACGGTGACCCAGTCACCGTCGATGTCGACCACGATACCGGTGATGATGGCGCCCGGCTGCATGTCGAGGGATTTAAGGCTTTCTTCAAATAGTTCTGCGAAGCTTTCGCTCATGTTGATTCCTGCTGTTTTCGGGCGAGGATCCGCCCAATCTCCACATTCCAGACAATGTGGGTTCATTCATATAAAAAAAGGCCTGTGGGACTGGATCTGGTCTCCCACATGCCTCCTTGTTAACGGCCCCGAGATGCACAGCCTGTTGGCTGTGCCTACTCAAGGTCCGTTTGGCCGCCTTTCGGCGTTCCGATCATCCAGCCAAATCGCGGTCGGCGACTTCGCTCAGAATCTTTTGCAACACCTCATCAATGGAGAGTGTAGTGGAATCCAGTTGAACGGCATCATCTGCCGGCTTCAGCGGGGCCACCGCACGCTGGGTATCGCGCTCATCGCGCTCCCGAATCTCCTCAAGAAGACTCGCGAGATTAACATCATCGCCTCGTGCCTTCAACTGCAAGTAACGTCTGCGAGCACGCTCTTCCGCACTCGCGGTGAGGAATATCTTCAACGGCGCGTCGGGAAATACCACAGTACCCATGTCACGCCCGTCCGCGACCAGTCCCGGCGCCTCGCGAAAGGCCTTCTGTCGCTGCAGCAAGGCGGTGCGAACCACCGGTAACGCTGCGACCTGGGATGCGCCGGCGCCAACCTGCTCGTTACGGATCGACTCGGTGACCTCCTCCCCCTCCAGAATGATGATCATGCCGTGCCCATCGCGTGCGGCACCAAACTGGACATCGAGGTGCTCGGCGAGCACCTTCAGTGCTTCCTCGTTGGTCAGATCGACGCCGTGATTGCGCGCTGCGAATGCCAGCAGGCGATACAAGGCACCGGAGTCGAGGAAATTCCAGCCAAGCTTGCCCGCGAGTAAGGCTGCAACTGTGCCCTTCCCCGAGCCACTCGGCCCATCAATGGTGATGACCGGAACGGGCCTGATCATGAATCACCCTCCGAATGTACCTGCATGCCGGCGCGCTGCGCCAAGGAGAGGAAGTTGGGAAACGACGTCGCCACGTTGGCGCAGTCATGGATTCGAATCGGGCCATTGGCTCGCAGCGCAGCCACACTGAAGGACATCGCGATGCGGTGATCGCCATGCGCCCAGACTTCACCGGAACCGATCGCACCACCTTCGATGACAATTCCGTCCGGGGTCGGTTCAGCCTTGACCCCCAGTGTCTGCAGCCCGTCCGCCATGACCTGGATGCGGTCAGACTCCTTGACCCGCAGCTCTTCGGCACCGCGCAACGTAGTACGACCTTCCGCGCAGGCCGCAGCCACGAAGAGCACCGGGAACTCGTCGATCGCCAGCGGAACCAGGTCCTCTGGAATGTCGATACCCTGGAGCTGCGCGCCACGAACACGGATGTCTGCTACCGGCTCGCCGCCCACCTCGCGCGGGTTCTCCAGAGAGATGTCGCCGCCCATCAACTTCAGAATATCGATCACGCCGGTACGGGTCGGATTCACGCCGACATGCTCGAGCACGATCTCCGAACCCTGCGCAATGCTCGCCGCCACCATGAAGAATGCCGCTGAAGAAATATCGGCAGGCACTTCAATATGAGTACCACGCAGCTTATACCCTGGCTCGACAACCGCAGTACTGCCCTTGACGGTCACCGGATAGCCGAAACCGCGAAGCATCCGCTCGGTGTGATCACGCGTCGGAGCCGGTTCGGTTACCGAGGTCTGATCAGCTGCATACAGGCCGGCCAGTAACAGGCAGGACTTGACCTGCGCGCTGGCCATCGGCATTTCGTAATGCATGCCGGACAGACGCTGGCCGCCGCGAATGGACAGCGGCGGACGCCCTTCCGGTGCCGTCTCGATAACGGCTCCCATCTCGCGCAGCGGCTTGGCGACGCGGTTCATCGGCCGTTTGGACAGGGACGCATCACCCGTCAACGTCGTATCGAACGGTTGCGCCGCGAGCAAACCGGACAGCAGCCGCATGGAGGTTCCTGAGTTGCCCAAGTAGATCGGCCCGGGCGGGGCCTTGAGGCCGTGCAGACCGACACCGTGGACCGTCACGCGCCCCTGATGCGGACCCTCGATGACGACGCCCATGTCCCGGAACGCCTGAATGGTCGCCAGAGCATCTTCGCCCTCCAGGAAGCCTTCGACTTCCGTCACGCCCTCGGCAAGAGAGCCGAGCATGATCGAGCGGTGAGAAATGGATTTGTCGCCTGGCACACGCAGATGGCCGGTCAGGCTGCCGCCAGGGTTGGCGAGGAAAACGAGGTCATTGGAATGCATAACGTCCACATAGGCTCTGCGAGCCAGTATTTTGCTGAAATGTTCCCGGGCAGCCTTGGCGCGAGTGAAAACGCCCAACAGCTTGTGCCCGTCTCCTTCATCGACCGCGGCGCGCAGCGCGTCGAGGTCGGCACGAAAATCGTCCAGGGTATGCAGCACTGCCTCGCGGTTGGCGAGAAAGATGTCGTGCCACATCACCGGGTCGCTACCGGCGATACGGGTGAAATCGCGAAA
>DNMQ01000053.1 GCA_003488145.1 Pseudomonas sp. | reverse complement strand
GAATTGCTTGACGACCATAGAGCGTTGGAACCACCTGATCCCATCCCGAACTCAGTAGTGAAACGACGCATCGCCGATGGTAGTGTGGGGTCTCCCCATGTGAGAGTAGGTCATCGTCAAGCTCCTTTCCCAAACCCCCGACCCGCGTAAGCTGGTCGGGGGTTTGCTTTTGGGGCAGAGAAAAGCACGAGGCGCTAAGGCGGTGCTGGAATTGCCGATAGTGCAACTGAACTGCAGTTATCTTGTGCTGTTTTCGTCTGCCTGGAGCCGGGGGGGCGACCAACCACGTAGCCCTTTGCAGTTTTCCGGCTCCGCGTGCCGTTAGTGCCTCAGCACTTCCACAGCCATTCATTCGCTCATCGCCCAGCATCTACAGCTGGTGTAATGCATGTGCCACGCTGTCAAAATGCGTAAAATCGCCCCTCAATCTGGCGACCAGACTGTGAGTCTATCTAGTGGAAATATTCAAAGAGTTTACGTTTGAGTCAGCACATCGTTTGCCGAATGTACCGCAGGGACACAAATGTGGCCGACTGCACGGGCATTCTTTCCGGGTAGCGTTATATATCAGCGGTACGGTGGATCCGCATACGGGCTGGATCCGCGATTTTGGTGAAATCAAGTCTGTCTTCAAGCCGTTGTATGAGCTGCTGGATCACAATTATCTGAACGATATTCCTGGGTTAGAAAACCCCACAAGCGAGAATCTTGCGAAATGGATCTGGACTGAGCTCAAACCGCTTTTGCCTGAGCTTTCGCGCATCCGTATTCATGAAACCTGTACAAGCGGTTGTGAGTACTGCGGCGATTAGCATTGCCCAGAGCGTGCGGTCTGATCATTCCTATGCTTGCATCTATATCAGACAAAGTGGGCTAAGTAGGCATTTGGGTAAAGCATTCTCGTGCAGTGCGTTGCCCAGGTAGATACGTGTAAGTTGCTTATCGTGCAGATCTGCTTTTGACACCCAGTTCCGTTATTGCAGAGTACGGCGTTTTTTCGCGACGTTTTGTCGTTTGTATGGAGAGTTCAATGAACGCAGTTGTTGCGGCTGTTGGCATCATGCTGATCCTGAGTCTTTGCCGCGTGCATGTAGTGGTCGCGCTCATCGCTGGAGCCATGGCTGGCGGTTTGATTGGTGGCTTGGGAATTGAGGGTAGCTTGGCGGCATTCAACAAGGGGCTGGGCGGTGGCGCAACAGTTGCCTTGTCTTATGCGTTGCTGGGTGCGTTTGCCGTTGCCATTGGAAAAAGCGGGTTGGCTCATGCCCTTGCTGACAAGGCGCTAGCTTTGGTTGGAAAGCAAGGAGCGCAAGGGGGCGGAGCGGTTAAGTGGATGATGATCGGCTTGCTGCTTGCCGTTGCTGTTTCATCACAGAATATCCTTCCTATTCATATCGCATTTATTCCCCTACTGGTTCCCCCGCTGCTTTTTGTGCTGTCGAAGATGAAGATCGACAGGCGTTTGATTGCATGTGTGCTCGCGTTCGGTCTGATTACCCCGTATATGTTTCTCCCGGTCGGGTTCGGCAATATTTTCTTGAACGAGATCTTGCTGGCAAACGTTGCTAAAAGTGGCGTGGATGTAACTGGAATCAAAGTCACGCAGGCAATGCTGATCCCCGCAATCGGAATGCTCGCGGGATTGCTGATTGCTTTTTATAGCTATCGAAAGCCCCGCGAATACGACCTCGTGCGTGTCGAGCAGCTTGAAAAAACTACAGTGACCTACAGTCCCCTCACGCTGCTGGTGGCTGCTGTCGCAGTTGCAGCGGCCTTCGTGATTCAGCTTTGGCTGGACTCGATGATACTTGGCGCGCTTGCTGGGTTCGTGATCTTTTCCGTTTCCGGCGTGGTGCGCTGGCGCGAAGCGGACGACCTGTTCACCGACGGGATGAAGATGATGGCCATGATTGGCTTCATCATGATCGCGGCCGCTGGTTTTGCCGAGGTGATGCGTGAAACGGGCGATGTCAAGTTGCTGGTAGACGCTTCGACTCAATGGATCGGCGACAGCAAGGCTGTCGGCGCGCTGTTGATGCTCCTGGTGGGATTGCTGGTAACCATCGGAATTGGGTCTTCTTTTTCCACAGTGCCGATCATTGCCGCGATCTTCGTTCCCCTAGGTGTCGAGCTTGGCTTCAGTCCGTTGGCGATCGTCAGTCTGGTCGGGACTGCCGGTGCTCTGGGCGATGGCGGTTCTCCCGCATCCGACTCCACTCTCGGTCCGACCGCCGGGTTGAATGCGGACGGCCAGCACAATCATATCTGGGATACTGTCGTGCCGACGTTTCTACATTACAACCTGCCACTTCTGGCATTTGGTTGGTTGGCGGCAATGACGCTGTAGCGCATCAAATTCAGTGTCAGCTGTACGCCTAACTCCGGCCTGACACTGAATCATCTGCCAGACCCGCACTCGTACCGTCGCTCGTTGACTAAACAGAACCAAACGCAGCGACAGGGTCAACAATGGACAATTCGAGGCTCGAGCAGAAGGTCTTTCTTGCGCTGCTGGTGGTGGTGTCTCTGGCTTTTGGCTGGATCCTGCTGCCGTTCTATGGGGCAGTCTTCTGGGCGGTGATACTGGCGATCATCTTCGCCCCCTTGCAGCGCTATCTTTACAGACGGTTTAGCCAGCGACGCAACCTGACAGCTCTGATCACCTTGCTAGTTTCGTTGCTGGTCGCCGTACTGCCGGTGATTCTGATCGCCGGGATGCTGGTTCAAGAGGGTGCGATCCTCTACAAGCAGATCGAAAGTGGCGAGCTGGACATCGGCAGCTGGGTCGTCAACTTCCGCGAGCTCCTGCCTCAATCGATCCAGCTGCAGCTTCAGCGCTTCGGTTTCGGTGACCTCGATTCCATGCGTGAACGGCTGGCCTCTGGGGCGCTCGAGGGAAGTCAATTCCTCGCGACAAAAGCGTTCAGTTTTGGCCAGGGGACGTTCCAGTTTCTGGTCAGCTTCTTTGTCATGCTGTACCTGCTGTTCTTCTTGATTCGCGACGGGCGTGATCTGGTGGCGCGTATCCGGAAGGCCATTCCGCTCAGCGATGCTCAGAAGCGGCGCCTGTTCAGCAAGTTCACGCGAGTCGTACGCGCGACGGTAAAAGGAAACATTGTCGTCGCCGTTACCCAAGGAGCGCTCGGCGGAATCATCTTCGCCGTGCTCGGGATCTCCGGGGCGCTGCTGTGGGGCGTGCTGATGGCATTCCTGTCATTGTTGCCCGCTGTCGGGGCGGGCCTGATATGGACGCCGGTAGCCATCTATTTCCTGATGACCGGCGCGATCTGGCAGGGCGTGATACTCACGCTTTATGGTGTGTTGGTAATCGGCCTGGTGGATAACATCCTCAGACCAATTCTGGTTGGAAAGGATACAAAGATGCCGGACTACGTCGTGCTTATCTCGACGCTGGGGGGGCTGGCATTGTTCGGACTGAATGGTTTCGTGATCGGCCCGCTGGTCGCGGCGCTATTCATATCGACCTGGGGCCTTTTCACCTCACCAGATGAGCCTTGAGTGTGGTCAGTGGATTGATGGGGGGCCAGCCTTGCGGCTTGGCCCCTCCGCAGTTACATCAGGCGCTTTCCGTCGTCCCGCGTGACGATGACGGTTGCTGAGCGGGGTCTGCGACCCGGCCCGTCCGGCCACGTGCTCGTGTAGTTCGTCGCGGTCGAGTCTTCGCCAGGGTGCTGGATGTTGACGAACAGGGTCCGGAAGTCCGGTGTAGCTGTGATTCCGGTTACCTCAGCGCCCTGAGGCCCGACGAGAAACCGTTTGGTCTCACCGGTTCTGGGATCGGAAACCAACATCTGATTGTTACCAAACGGCCCGCTGCGCAGTTGGCTACCGCTCATGTCAGTCTGAATCCACAGTCGACCCTCGTCGTCGAACCACAACCCATCCGGGCTGGCCATGATGTTGCTTTCATCCAGCGCTCGACCCTTCGGCCCTCGGCTGTTGTCCTGTGGCCCGGCAAGCAAATAGATATCCCAGTTGAATCGCGTGCCTGCAAAGTCGCGGCTCGCTTCACGCCAGCGAATGATGTGACCAAATGCGTTTGGTGCTCGCGGATTGGAGGCGTCGGTTTCCGTGCGTCCGCTGTTGTTGGTGAGGGTGAAGTAGACCTCACCGCTATCTGGGTTAACCGCCCCCCATTCTGGGCGGTCCATCTTGGTGGCTCCGACGATGTCGGCGGCCAGACGGGTGTTGATCAGGACTTCACCTTGATCTGCAAATTGAACGCCGGCGGTCTCGCAGGCCCGCTGGAAGGCCGGATCGGCATGATCGAGAGCGAGCCAGTCACCACTGCCGTCGGTGTTGAAACGCGCGACATAGAGAGTCCCCTCGTCCAGCAGCCGCCCATCGCTTCGCTGCGGCCGATAGCGGTCGCGGCTGACGTACTTGTAGATATATTCGTTCTGTGAATCGTCGCCGGAATAACAGACAACGGGGCGGCCCGGCCTGACGGGGGCAAACACCAGTCCTTCGTGGGCGAAACGGCCGAGGGCCGTGTGCTTGACTGGTGTTGAGTTCGGATCGAACGGATCTATCTCGACGATCCAGCCAAAGGTGTTGGGCTCGTTACGATAATCCGCTTGTGGATCGGTCGCGATGCGCGAGGCGTTGAAGCGCTCGAACTCATCGCCGGCAACTGTCTCCCAGCCATAACGACCGCTACCGCGCACACCATAGCGGCTAAGTTCACGAGGTAGGTCGCTGTCGGCGGTGGCGAAGTAACCTGCCCAGTTTTCCTCACAGGTGAGGTAGGTACCCCAAGGCGTATGCCCGTTGGCGCAGTTGTTAAGGGTTCCGCGGGTTGAGGTGCCGCTCGGGCTGTAGCGGGTGCGCATCAGCGCATGGCCGCGCGCGGGGCCTTCAATGCGCATCGGCGTGGCACCCGTAATGCGGCGGTTACGGGCTGTCGGCAAGACCGACCAATCGCCACGCGGGCCGCGGCGGATTTCTACTACCGAAACGCCGTGGGCGTTGATTTCCTTGCGGACCTCGTCGACATCGACACGCTTACCATCGACCACCGTCGGGCCGTTGGGGTGGAGCAGAGGCGCTTGAATGTATTCGTGATTTAGCACCAGCAAGCCGTGATCGCTCTGGCGCCCGCCGAGTTTTGCGTTCATCGGGAAGAAATGCATTCCGTCGTGATGCATGCCGACTTGTTGAGCCTGGTCTTCGGCGCTATTGCTCGCGTCTTCCATCCAGGTCGGGTAGCTACCGGTAATCGGGGTGCCCCATGGAATGAAAGTGGTCGCGGAATAGCCAGCAGGAACGGTAATAGCATCGGCCCGCGTTACCGCCACTGGCGAAAACGGCAGACGGGTACGGCGTCGGAAGGGGAGGTCCTTGAGTCCTTGCGCGGATGGTTCAGCCGCTCGCGCAAGTCCGGGAATAGCCGCACCTAGAAAGGCCATGGCTCCCAGGGCTGCGCCGCCAACCACTACCTTTCGACGGCCAGCAGAGATCACATCCTGAATGTGTGGGTTCGTCGAGTGGTTACTGGGCAACTCGTCCCCGTTGCCAAACAAAATGTCGTTGTTCTCAGTAGTCACGGCGCAGCTCCATTACGATTTTTGTCGGAGCCATGACGCTAAATTCGATATGCGACAACAGAATGACAGGTAGGGGTCGTGCCGACGAAAT
The DNA here is from genome assembly GCA_003488145.1 of Pseudomonas sp. GTDB lineage: Bacteria > Pseudomonadota > Gammaproteobacteria > Pseudomonadales > Pseudomonadaceae > Stutzerimonas. The sequence goes on along the minus strand of DNMQ01000053.1, from coordinate 1,345 downwards.
GTCGCCTCGTCTACGCAGTCTGCTTGCTCGCAAAAAAAAAGCCTCGGCAGATGCCGAGGCTTTTTGTTAACACCTGCGGCCGGTGAGGGCCGCGAACCGATTCTTAGTGGAACTGGTTCATGGTGTTGTCTTTACCGCTTGCCTTCAGAGCGGCTTCGCCAGCGAAGTACTCCTTGTGGTTGTCGCCGATGTCGGAACCAGCCATGTTCTGGTGCTTGACGCAGGCGATGCCCTGACGCAGTTCCTGACGCTGAACGCCCTTCACGTACGCCAGCATACCCTGGTCGGCGAAGTACCCCTTGGCCAGGTTGTCGGTGGACAGTGCGGCGGTGTGGTAGGTCGGCAGGGTGATCAGGTGGTGGAAGATGCCGGCGTGAGCCGAACCGTCGCGCTGGAAGGTACGGATCTTCTCGTCTGCAACCTGGGCCAGTTCGGTTTCGTCGTACTCGACGCTCATCAGCTTGGCGCGGTCGTAGGCGGAAACGTCCTTGCCTTCGGCGACGAACGCATCGAATACCTGCTGACGGAAGTTCAGCGTCCAGTTGAACGACGGACTGTTGTTGTAAACCAGCTTGGCGTTCGGGATGGTCTTGCGGATTTCGTCAACCATGGCCGCAATCTGACCAACGTGCGGCTTCTCGGTTTCGATCCACAGCAGGTCAGCACCGTTCTGCAGCGAGGTGATGCAGTCCAGTACGCAGCGCGCTTCACCGGTGCCAGCACGGAACTGGAACAGGTTGGACGGCAGACGCTTCGGACGCAGCAGCTTGCCTTCGCGGTTCAGAACCACGTCACCGTTGTTCAGATCGGCAGCGGAGACTTCTTCACAATCCAGGAAGGAGTTGTACAGGTCGCCCAGGTCGCCCGGCTCTTTGGTCACGGCGATCTGCTTGGTCAGGCCGGCACCCAGGGAGTCGGTACGCGCGACGATCACGCCGTTGTCGATGCCCAGCTCGAGGAAGGCGTAACGCACAGCTGCGATCTTGGCGAGGAAGTCGGCGTGCGGAACGGTCACTTTACCGTCCTGGTGGCCGCACTGCTTCTCGTCGGACACCTGGTTCTCGATCTGGATGCAGCAAGCGCCTGCTTCGATCATGCGCTTGGCCAGCAGGTAGGTGGCTTCCGGGTTACCGAAGCCAGCGTCGATGTCGGCGATGATCGGGACGATGTGGGTTTCGTAGTTGTCGATCTGGTTCTGGATCTCGGCAGCCTTGGCGCTGTCGCCAGCTTCGCGAGCGGCGTCCAGAGCGGTGAACAGCAGGTCCAGCTCGCGGCTGTCAGCCTGACGCAGGAAGGTGTACAGCTCTTCGATCAGGTCGGAAACTGCAGTCTTCTCGTGCATGGA